>JAKQEF010000021.1 GCA_029558675.1 Bacteroidota bacterium
TCCACTACGCTGGTAATATCGCAATCTCTCCCGGCCAATGAGGTGGAGGAGTTGAAAAACAGGATTATGAGTTCTCCGTTTATCGATCAAACTATCAGATTACTACGATATTTAGGCGTTAACAGCAATTGGCAAAAAGAGGAAATTCTGGTTGAGTACGAGTTGAATGACGGATCGGAAATATCCATTGAATCCGACTGGAAATCGGCGAGTTACTGGTACGAGATGGCCGCAATAGCCGGTAAGGCTAATCTAAAAATCAAAGGCCTTAACCCAGATAGCGTTCAAAGCGATGCCATTGTTAAGGAAATATTTGAACCCCTGGGCGTTAAAACGGAGACTGTACCCGACGGTGTTGTCCTAAAAACCACAAAACGTAGAATTAAATCGTTGGAGTACGACTTTATAAACAACCCCGACCTCGTTCCTCCTCTGGTAGTAACCTGCGTAGCCCTGCAAATACCATTCAGGTTCTCGGGTATTGAACAGCTTAGGCATAAGGAAACAGACAGAATTATGATACTTCAATCGCAGATGAACAAGGTAGGCGCCAAACTTACGGTGGAAAAGAAAGGCGATATGGAGACCCTGTGTTTCAACGGGAAGATGAAAATACCCAGACAGAAAAAATTGGCAATCGAAACATTTAACGACCATAGAATGGTAATGGCTTTTGCCCCGCTGGTTATGATGGGCGTTGAGGTGGTTATCGATAATCCCAGGGCAATAGCCAAGGCCTATGCCAATTATTGGGAAGATTTTAAAAAGGTTGGCGTATCGGTGGAGCAATCGCAGTGACGGATGCTTACATGATGCGCTCCAATGGATTCGCTTTCCCATTTTTTTCGCCTTAATAGTAGTTATTCCATAAGGTTTTAAAATACTTGAATAGACGATGTTGTCATTTAGCAATACCGAAATAGCCTTTGCCTATAGAACCAACAGAGAGCTTCGAAGAGCCACAATGCTTTTTAGCATCCTGGCCTATCCCTTTCTCGTTACGGTGGGGCAAGCGCTAATAACCCTGGCACTCAGGTTGAGGCTCCCCATTGCCTGGATTGTGAAACCCACCATTTTTAAACAGTTTATCGGCGGCGAATCCCTTGAGGAGAGTGCCACAGTGGTAAATACGTTGCAGAAGCACAATGTTAAATCAATACTGGACTATTCGGTTGAAGGGCAGCAGAATGAGGAGTCGTTTGGTAAAATTTATACCGAGATTCTGCGTTCCATCGAAAATGCAAAGGGGAACCCGGCCATTACTTTCGTGGTTTTCAAACCTACGGGTTTGGTTAAAACGGCCATTCTTGAGAAGGTTAGCCTTGGAAATCCACTGACGGATGAAGAGAATCAGGAATTTTCGCTGTTTAAGGAAAGGGTAACTACCCTTTGCCGCACGGCAGCAAACATCCAAAAACCTATTCTTATCGATGCCGAAGACTCATGGTATCAACAGGCGTTGGACGATATCTGTCATGAAATGATGAAAATGTTTAATCGGGAGAGGGCAGTGGTTTTCAATACTTGGCAGATGTATCGCAAGGACAGGCTCGATTTTCTAAAACAATCCACCGATAGGGCCATAAGGGATGGCTACATACTGGGCGCGAAGTTTGTGAGAGGAGCCTATATGGAGAAGGAGAGAGAACGCGCCATGAAGATGGGATATCCTTCACCCATTCAGGACACGAAGGCCCAAACCGATGCTGATTTCAATGCAGCCCTTGAGTTTTCAGTTGACAACCTTAATGTCGTATCCATTTTCTGCGGTACGCACAACGAGGAGAGCGTTGAGTTACTTGCCCGGCTCATGGAGCAAAAAGGGCTTGAGCGAAATGATCCGAGGATTACCTTTTCCCAACTCTATGGCATGAGCGACAACATTTCGTTTAACCTGGCAGGCATGGGCTACAACGTGGCCAAGTACATTCCCTATGGGCCCGTGAAGTATGTGATGCCCTACCTTTTCCGAAGGGCACAGGAGAATACCTCGGTTAAAGGGCAAACCAACAGGGAGTTAACGCTGATCCGGCTTGAGAAAAAACGTCGAAAGCAGCAGAAGTAACAAAACATACCTCCAAACCATGAAATTTGATAACAAACACACGGAGATAAAGATACAGTCCCAGAAACAGCTTTTCGCTGTTATCGTTGCCGTCGTAGTGGCGTTAATTTTTATCACCGATTTTTGGGATTATGTTTACAAATATACTGGGATTAGTCGGGGGCTTTTTACCATTATCCTTTGCACGCTCTACCTTGCATTTTACCTGTTCCATATTTTTAGAGCCTCTTCATATATCTCTTTTAACGATGAAGAGGGAAAAATCGTCATAAGATTTTATCAGCTCAACTTCTTCAATCAGGCAAAGATTTCGTGCGAAATACCCAGATCGCAGTTTGCAGGTTATCGTATCGAGCGCAAGTCGCTTTTCAAGCTTAGGGAGAATGTCACTGTTTTCCGCAAGTCACAGGGCAATATAGTACGCTATCCCCCTTTCAGCATCTCGGCCCTTACTGCTGACGAGAGAAAAAAACTACTAACAGCATTGGACAGCCATTCGGGAAAATAACCCATAACCTCCCCATAAAATCAATCGCCTGCCAAGCCCATGGATACCGACATTTTAAAATATCAAATCGGCATTGATATGATTCCCATGATTGGCAGTGTCAACGCTAAAAGGTTAATTGCTTATTGCGGCGGGGTGGAGGCAGTTTTCAAAGAAAAGGCGAAAACCCTCACGAAAATTCCAGGGATTGGCAGTATCATTGCCAAGGAGATCGTCAATCAGAAAGTCCTCGACAGGGCAGCCGAAGAGGTTGATTTTGTTGTTAAACACGGTATCCGTGCTATTTTTTACCTTGATGAGGATTATCCCAAAAGGCTATTTCAATGTGACGATGGCCCGGTAGTGCTTTTTATTAAGGGGAACGCCGGTGTTGACCTTAACCAAAGCAAGGTTATTAGCGTTGTTGGTACGCGCAGTATCACCGATTACGGAAGGACGATTTGCGAAGAGCTAATCCGGGGCCTGGCCCAAAGGGGTCACAACCCCATTGTGGTAAGCGGTTTGGCTTACGGGGTTGATGTTTGTGCCCATCGGGCGGCACTGAAGGAGGGCTTTCAAACCGTTGCCGTTTTAGGGCATGGACTGGACAGGCTCTATCCCGCAACTCACTGGAGCATATCGAAGGAGATTGCCGAGACAGGCGCTCTGGTTACCGATTTCCCTTCAAAAACACCATTCGAACGCAACAATTTCATTAAGCGCAACAGGATTATTGCAGGCCTGGCCGATGCAACCATCGTTGTTGAGAGTGCGCTTAAAGGCGGTTCGCTGATTACCGCTGATATGGCAGTTGGATACAATCGCGAAGTGCTGGCCATCCCCGGCAATGCCGGGCAAAAGTACTCACAGGGTTGCAATATGCTCATTAAAACCAACAAGGCTGCATTAATCGAAACTGCTGAGGATATTGAATTTCAACTGGGATGGGAATCGCCCAAAAAGGCCAAGGTACCCAAGCAGACCACCCTTTTCCCTGTGCTCAGCGCCGAGGAACAAGCCGTTCTCGATGCCCTTAAGGAGAATGGGCAAGAGCCCATTGACTTGCTTTGTTTAAAAACAAAAATGCCTGTGGCCAAGGTATCGTCCTTGCTGCTCAACCTCGAATTTGCCGGCCTTGTTGTCAGCAAACCGGGCAAAGTGTTCGCCATTAAAAACCTTT
>JAKQEF010000025.1 GCA_029558675.1 Bacteroidota bacterium
TTTCTAATCAAGTTTTAAAAACAGATGCCAGAATAGTTAGGATAAATAATAGTCAATCAGAGAGTGTATTAAGAAAAATCATGAAGAGTTTTGTTCAAATCATATTAAATGGAGAAAAAACTGTTTAACCAAAATAAATCATATTCTACAATACGGGATATAACTGACTTGGAATGAATGAGCTGTGTGAATGTTCAAAGACCGTAGGAATGGTCAAAGCAACTCGATGAAGTTTCTGCTCCGTACATCCAAACTAACCTCACTCCTGGCCGTTGGCTAAAATCCCATATCAAGAACAACCTGCAAATTATTATGGTTACAAAAGGGCAAAAAACCACCTTGCCAAATGGCTCATCGGGTATTGCCCGATATTGGTTTTCCTGATCATTACGGCCTAACGGAACAAGAATTTAAGATTATTGAAGGAAATGGATAAATCCATTGACGAAAGATTATTACACCACCTTAATCTACGATTTAAAACCGGGCAATGAAAAATGTAAATGAACAAGGTGGCAAAGGCTGTTACGTCATCAGAAGGAGCATTACCGTAAAAAAAATTTGTGATACGACGGAATATTATTTTTAATTTTTAGAGATATTATAAAAAAAATTACTAAATTTCTCCTTGTATAACCATGAGTAATTTTTTTACGCTTTTAAAGGATAGTAACCATTTAATGTATTTTTCATACCCGACAATAAAAAAATGGTCTAATGCAAATCTAATATGTTCCCCCGGAATAGGGGGATGTGTGGGATTGAATTAGAAGGTTTTAGGTAGCATTAAGTCTATGCTGGATGTTAGAATAATACACAATAATATATCAAAGCGGCTTGAATCTCTACCATAATGAGTATAAATTAATAAGAAAGGGAGGCGATTATGAAAAACTATGTAATGTCAATTTTCAGTTTATTTTTTTTGCTAACAATTATTACCTCACCGGCTGAAGCTCAGTTGGGCGACGGAAATCGAAAAGGTTTTTTATTAGGCCTGGGTGGTGTTATTGGTAATACCAATATATATTATAAAAGTGGCAGCACTGATGGTGCAATTACATATGGTGCAAATATTTATCTTGGCTATGGCTTCAACGAACAATCTATTTTATCATTTCGCTACCGTTGGACCTGGATAGATACTCGATCGCACTTACAGGGATTAACCTGGGTGGCGGATTACAAATATTTTTTATCTGAAAATGGGAAATTCTTTCTTAATGGAGGGTTGGGACCAGCCATGTCAATACCGGAATTCGGCAATCCAAAAAACGGTTTTGCTTTTTATGGTGGTTTAGGTTACGAGGTATTTAAGTATGTCTTTCTTAAAGCCGATTTCACATCTATCAGGCTGGAAGATGGACTAAGCGGAACGGCAATCATGGCGTCATTGAGCTTTCAAAAATATTGAAAATATATTCAATGTTTTCCTCAACCGCTTTCCTCAAGTTGTTTTTTGAAAGTTTAAAATATACTCCATTTCGCCTAAATGGGTGAAACGAATGGCTTGTTGTTTATCAGTTTTCCACAAGGTTTTGCAATATGTGGTAATTGCTTTGCACTAATGAATTTGAAAAAACTATTGTACAGCCAAATCTGCGAATGGCATGTGCGTGGAGTCTTTCGCCTTACCTTAATTCATTGTCCCCTCGTTGCCCCCTAAGACTATCATAAAACTTGATCGATATTTTAATAACTCATTAAACCATTAAATCATAATAACCATGAAACCAACAATTATTATTATCGGAATACTTTTGCTAGTAACCCTCAATGCAAAAGCCCAGGACTATGTCCCGTTCCCAACCGGAAATGTCAACTGGAATGTTTTTTATTCGGGAGGTAGTGAAGACGGACCACCTGATAAAACGCTGATAAGGTATGCTATCCATGGAGACACTACAATTAAAGAGATTCAATATTATAAGCTTTGCATTGAAGAAGGAGATACCTTGAATCCAACCATTCGAGGAATTGGCGGATTGAGGGAAAACGACAAAAAAATTTATTACATTGGAGAAACCATTACTATTGGAGATTATGAGGTGGAATATTTGCTCTACGATTTCACAAAGCAGATTGGTGATACCATAAAGCACGACCCTGAAGGTTTATGCTTTTCCGTTATCCTTGACATTGATTCTGTGTTGATTTTTGATAGTTACAGAAAAAGATATAAAGTTGACCTCCATGGGTCTCACCATAGTCCCGATTACATCATTGAGGGGATTGGTAGCGTTTTAAATAGTTTGTTAGGACATATATCACCCATACCCACACGTTATTATACTTATTGGGAACATGTTTGCTTTAGGGAGAATGGCATCGTTAAATACCTTAACCCGGCATTCGATGAGTGCTTCCCAAGCGATCTACTGTACGGAATAAAGCCACCGGCTTATGAATCAACTATCCAGCTGTATCCCAATCCGTTTAAAAATGAGATTGTGATTGTTAATCTGCATAACTGCCGTAATTTAGTTTTTAAACTCATTGATATCAATGGGAAAACTGTAATTACAACAAGCATTAAGGGTGATAAAGTTGCTGTCCCTGTGAATATCAGCGCGGGAATTTACAATGCAGTGATTGTTGATGGCAGTGGAAAGATTTTGATTACCCAAAAAATGGTGAAGGAATAAAACAGCCGGAAATATCCAATCATTGATATTTTTCAGGCAACAGAGTGCTATTTGTTTTAATATTGATTGACACGATGCGAAAGTCCCTGAAAAGGGAAAATGGCTTGTCCCAATGACTGTCACTTCAATGATAGTGAACTTGTGAATTTAAAAAAATGAGGATATTCAGATATTAACCTTGATTTTTTTAGTCTTTAACATCTTGAGTTTGTAACGATTTAACCATTAATACTAACAGCCATGAAAAAGTTAATTTTTACATTGTTTTTGTGTGGACTTTTGACAAACTTTCTTAAAGGCCAGGATTTCAGCCTACGTTTATTTGTAACTGATAGCGAGAATAGAAAAGATTCAATTCAATTTGGACTGAAAAATAATGCCACTCTGGGCGTCGATAGTCTTCTGGGCGAACAAGACATTTATGGCCAACCGTGGGATTCGTTGGATATCAGAATTATTCACAGGGATATTGCTGAGCATCATTGTTTAAGAGCGTCATATTTTGATGATCCCCATGAGAATATATATTTTGATTCCAATGCCGACTTTAAAATAGAATTTAGGCCGACAGGTGGTACATTTGGGACGATAGGAATGAATTTTGAAATCCTTATTCATTCTTCAAATCCACCAATATTCATTACCACAGATTTTTCAGAAATATTTGGGAGTATGTATGAAGGTTATTCTTCAATACATTTATTGGATGATAATTGTGAGGCCGTTATCTGGGAGTCCATCATATACGATGAGAATAATCCCAATGACACTCTGTTTACCTCAAATAGTACTTTGACTACCATAGCAGTACAATTTGAACACGAAGTAAGTGTTAAGTTAAATGCTGATAAGAAAATTATCGTTTGCCCAAATCCGGCGAAGGATGAAATAAAAGTAATTGCCGATATTCCGATAATCGTGAAGATGCACGATATTCACGGGAAGGAATTGAAAGTTTCATATACCAATAGGATGAATACCTCTGATCTAATAAAAGGCTTGTACATTATTCATGTTTACAATCATAACGGTGAGTTATTGAAAGTTGACAAGATACTAATAGAGTAAAACGTATTTTAATTAGTGTCTATGCTATTCTGGCTTGAATTGCCTGAGAATTAGTTCGGTACTAATAAAATCTTTTTTACGTTAAACCATGCATGGTGCTTTTATACTGGCCTCGTAACCAAAGGTTAAGGCAATGTAAGTAAAGAAAAGTGAACTTTTGCCAAAGGGAAAAAGATGAAAAGGGCATTTGCCCTTTTTATTATACCTGTTCTTTAAACAACATCCTGTTATCTACTGCGCTTCTGCCCCAGCCATTGCGGTACACCATCACGTTATTAAGATTAAGTTTTTTACTAAATTTGCCCTATGGGCGTTAACCTGTCAATGGATATCATGTACCTTCCGGGGGTTGGGCCGAAGCGGGCTGAACTTCTGCGTAAGGAGTTGAATATCCACACCCTGAACGACCTGCTTTACTACTTCCCTTTTAAGTATGTCGATCGCTCGAAGTTCTATACCATTGCCGAGCTAAACCCCGATTTGCCCTATATCCAGATTATCGGACAGGTAGTGAGTCTGCGTGAAGTGGGAGCGGGAAGGGCCAAACGGCTTACCGGCATCTTTTCCGACTCCACCGGATCCATTGAACTGGTTTGGTTCAAGGGGTTGAAATGGGTTGCGCGTAGCCTGAAGCCCATTGTGAAGTATGTGATTTACGGTAAGCCCACACTATTTGGAAACAAGATTAACATTGCGCACCCCGAGGTGGAGGAGTATATTCCCGGGCAGGAGAAGCAGAGCGCTGCCCTGCAGGCAGCATACAGCACCACCGAGAAGCTGAAGAACAGTTACATTTCCTCAAAAACTATCCTGAAGTTGCAGCAAACGCTGGCAGAGATGCTGAATGGGAACATCCCCGAAACCCTGCCCATGTACATTGTCGATAGGCTTAGGCTGATGACGCTGCCCGAGGCGTTGAAGAATATCCATTTTCCCACTTCGGCCACGGTGCTGAAGAAAGCACAGACGAGGCTCAAGTTTGAGGAGCTTTTTTACATACAGTTAAACTTGTTATATAGGCGGAGCGAAAGGTTGGAAAAAAACAATGGCCATGTTTTCAAGGTGGTTGGCGATATTTTCAACCAATTCTATAGCCAAAAGTTGCCCTTCGAACTCACCGAAGCGCAGAAGCGTGTAATTCGTGAGATTCGTAAGGACATGGGATCGGGGAAGCAGATGAATCGCCTGTTGCAGGGCGATGTGGGCAGCGGGAAAACACTGGTTGCCCTTATGTCCATGCTTATTGCCATTGACAATGGCTATCAGGCGTGTATTATGGCACCCACCGAGATACTGGCAAACCAGCACTACGAAACCATCACTGAAATGCTCGATGGTATGCCCGTGAACGTGGGACTGCTCACAGGGAGCACGAAGAAAAAGGAACGCACAGGGCTGCATACCATGCTGGAGGACGGATCGTTGCACATCATCATTGGCACACATGCGTTGCTGGAGGATGTGGTGAAGTTCAACAACCTGGGGTTGGTGATAATCGATGAACAGCAGCGTTTTGGGGTGGTACAGCGTGCCAAGCTGTGGGATAAGAACGAGGATCCGCCCCATATGCTGGTGATGACAGCAACCCCCATTCCACGCACCCTGGCCATGACCGCCTATGGCGATTTGGATAAAAGCATTATCGACCAGATGCCGCCGGGACGTAAACCTGTCAAAACCATACATTATCCCGAGAATAAGCGTATCCTGGTTTATGGGCTTATGCGCGAGCAGATCAGGCAGGGCAGGCAGGTTTACATCGTTTACCCCCTCATTAAGGAATCGGGAAAAATGGATTATCAAGACCTTATGGATGGGTACGATACCGTTGTGCGGCATTTCCCGCCACCGGAGTATGCCACGTTGGTGGTACATGGACAGATGAAGCCAGAGGAAAAGGATAAATCCATGCAGCTGTTTGCCGCCGGAAAGGCGCATATACTGATGGCAACCACGGTAATAGAGGTGGGGGTAAACGTTCCCAATGCCTCGATAATGGTTATCGAAAGCGCAGAGCGCTTTGGGCTTTCGCAGCTGCACCAGCTAAGAGGCAGGGTGGGGCGTGGTGCCGACGAGAGCTACTGCGTGCTGATTTCGGGAGTGACAATGTCCAATGAATCGCGTAAAAGGCTGCTTACCATGGTTTCCACCAACGATGGATTCGAGATTGCCGAAGCGGATATGAAAATACGTGGGCCCGGCGATGTGGAGGGTACACAGCAAAGCGGGTTGCCTTATGAGCTGAAGATCGCCAGTCTTGTTCATGACACTCCGTTACTACAGCACGCATACAGCATAGCCAAGGATATCATAGATGGAGATAAGTTGCTGACTCAACCTAAGAATGTCATTCTACGTGAGCAACTGGAAAGGCTGTTGCAGCGTTCAACCGATTATGGGAACATTGGGTAACGCTGTTTATTCAGCGTAAACAGCCAAGTTGTAGTATCTTGGTGTGATGTGCTACATTCCGTTATTCCCCGGCAGCAGCGGCAAGATTCTGTAATCCATCCCTTATCATCTTAAGATTTATATCAATCTCAATTGGCGTAGTGGATTTTTTGAAATGGAATGCTATATTTGCTACTCATTTACCCAACATTATAAATTCAGATGGTAGAATTCCACAGGTTTACGCTTGAAAATGGCCTTAAAGTCATTGTTCATCAGGATGATACCACGCCAATCGTTACATTTAACCTGCTCTACAATGTGGGTTCCAGGGATGAAGACCCCGAAAGAACCGGTTTTGCCCACCTGTTTGAACACTTGATGTTTGGCGGGTCGGTGAATATCCCTGTTTACGACGAGCCGCTGGAAAGGGCAGGAGGTGAGAATAACGCTTTTACTTCAACCGATATTACCAACTATTACATCACAGTTCCCCGCGATAATCTGGAAACAGCCTTTTGGCTTGAAAGCGATAGGATGCTTTCGCTGGATTTTTCGCAGCGTAGCCTTGATGTTCAAAAGAGCGTTGTGGTTGAGGAGTTTAACCAGCGATACCTGAATCAGCCCTATGGCGATGCCTGGCTACTGCTCCGTCCTTTGGCATACAAAGTACATCCGTATCGATGGCCTACCATTGGGAAAGACCCGAAGCATATTATGGACAGTAACCTGCAGGAGGTTAAAGATTTTTTCTTCAGCTACTATACCCCAAACAACGCCATCCTTTGCCTCTCGGGAAATGTTACCATTGACGAGGTTAAGCATTTGGCAAACAAGTGGTTTGCACCAATTCCGCCACGAGAGGTAAAACCTAAAAATTTGCCAAAGGAATCTGCTCAAATCGAGCAAAGGGTGATGGAAGTTACGCGGAGCGTTCCTTTTCATTCCATCTACACAGCTTTCCACATGTGCCATCGCCTCCATCCCGATTACCATGTTGTTGACCTGATCAGCGATATCCTTTCCAATGGCAAGTCGTCGCGATTATACCAGAATCTGGTTAAGGGAAAGGAGCTGTTCAGCAGTATTGATGCGTACATTACCGGCGAAATTGACGAGGGTTTACTGGTAGTGGCCGGGATTCTCAATAAGGACGTTGACCCCAACGATGCTCAGGGGGCAATCTTCGAAGAACTTCAGGACTTACCTAAGTCGCTGAACAAGCAGGAGTTGGAAAAGGTTAAGAACCGCTTGGAATCAACCTTTACCTTCGGGCTTACCAACAGCCTCGACAAGGCTATGAACCTGTGCTACTTCGAACTCCTTGGCGATGCCAATATGATTAACACGGAGGTGGAGCGTTATCGGAAGGTAACCATAGGGGATGTACAAAGGGTTTCTTCCCAACTCTTTAACGTAAGCAATAGTTCGACCCTTATTTACCGGGCCGAAAAACGATAAAAAAATAATAAGTAAAACAGCATTTTGCCCAAAAGATAACCCATAACGCATGATTAATCGAACCATTCCTCCCCCGGTATCTATGCCACAGGAGTTGCATTTCACCAAAGCCGACGTGCATACTCTTTCCAATGGGATTAAACTTTTGGTTATCAACAAAGGAGATGAAGAGGTTTGCCGCATCGATCTGGTTTTCCATGCCGGTTCGCGGTACCAGCAGGTCAATCTACAGGCCAATGCTGCACTGATGTTAATGCCCGAAGGGACTTCCGATCATACCTCTAAGCAAATATCCGAGCATTTCGATTTTTACGGTTCGTTCCTCAATATCGATGTGGATAAGGATTATGCCACCATTTCGCTTTCATCGTTGATAAAACATTTCCCCAACTGTATTGAAATGCTTGGCGAGATTGTCAGAACCCCCGTATATCCCGATAAAGAGTTGAGCCTGTGGAGTCAGCGGGGAAAGCATAAACTTCTGGTGGAGTTGGAAAAAACATCAACCCTGGCCGGACGTGCCTTTTTTAGCACCCTTTTCGGAAAGGCACATCCCTATGGAGCCATGGCATCGCCTGATGATTATGATTTCATTGCCCAATCGCAGCTCCGGTCATTCCATTCTTCTCGAATTGGTTCGAATTTCTTAACCATCATTCTCTCGGGGAAGTTTGGCGAGCATGAGATAGCCCTGGTGGAGAAGTGTTTTGGCAATCTGACCAAAGGCAGTGATGCGTCGCCAATACCCAATGGCATCGCAGTTGATGCCTCCGGCAGAGGTAAAGTTTTCCTCGAAAAGCCCAATGCAGTTCAATCGGCCATCAGGGTAGGCCGCATTCTATTCCCCCGTACACATCCCGATTATCCTGCCTTTCTGATTCTTAATACCATTCTGGGAGGTTACTTTGGATCGAGGCTAATGCGTAATATTAGGGAGGACAAGGGTTTTACCTATGGTATAAACTCATTTTTAGCCCCATTCCGCCATAGCGGTGTTTTTGCAATTGCCACTGAGGTGGGAGTTGCCTATACGGATCCAACCCTGATAGAGATCTACAGCGAAATGAAAAGGCTTAGGAATGAGCCAGTTGCAGATGATGAACTTTTATTGGTGAAAAGTTATCTAATGGGAGAAATTCTACGTAACTTTAACGGGGCTTTTCCAATGGCCAACAGTATTATAAAACTTTTATACTATAATGAGCTGGATTATAGTTTTTATGATAATATTTTTAAAACCATAAGAACGATTACATCTGACCGGCTGATGGAAATGGCCAATAAATGGTTAAATGAGGAGGAAATGTTGGAATGTGTGGCAGGTTCAAGAGAAACATAGTTAAACCGATTTTGGATAGCAAATGAAAAAATTAGTCTCATTAGTTTGCCTGTTTTTTTGCTGGATATCGGCCTTTTCGCAGGGAGGCTCGCCAAAGCCTTTGCCCCCCAAGTTCGATGTTTTAACCCTTAACCCTAATAACGGAG
>JAKQEF010000037.1 GCA_029558675.1 Bacteroidota bacterium
GAAGGAGATAACAGAAATAACGATAAAAATAATCCCCAGGGTCAGGAGGTAACGTTTATACCGTCCCCCTCTCTCTTCCATTTGGTTTAAATTGATTGAAAAGGGTTCCATGTTTGGTTTGTTAAAGTTTAGTTGTTTCAAAGGTAGCAACATTATTTGTGGAATAACCCGCTAATGCAACAAAAATTGCCGTTGGCCATAAAAAAATACCCCGGACTGCGCCGGGGTAAGAATGATTTTTTTTAATTACCATGCGAAAAGCGGGAAATCGTGCATAAGGTTATTCACCTTTTTGCGCACGCCCTCAATCACTTTTTCGTCATCAATGTTCGAAATTACCTCGTCAATCATATCAACTATCAAAGGCATATGTTGTTCCTTAAGCCCTCTGGTAGTGATGGCGGGTGTGCCAATGCGGATACCCGATGTTTGGAAAGGAGAGCGGGAGTCGAAAGGCACCATATTTTTATTAATGGTAATGTCGGCAATGACCAGCGTATTCTCCACTTTTTTTCCGGTGATGTCGGGGAATTTTGTGCGCAGATCGATGAGCATGGAGTGATTATCGGTTCCTCCCGAGATTACCTTGTAGCCCTTGCTCATAAATACTTTGGCCATTTCGGTTGCATTCTTCTTAACCTGGGTTTGGTAAAGCTTGTACTCCGGTTGTAGCGCCTCACCAAAGGCTACAGCCTTGGATGCTATGACATGTTCCAGTGGGCCCCCTTGAATGCCAGGGAAGACGCTGCTGTTCAATATTTGCGACATCTTTTTGATTTCGCCTTTGGGCGTTTTATGCCACCAGGGATTGTCGAAGTCTTTCCCAATCAGGATAATGCCACCCCTTGGACCACGGAGGGTTTTGTGGGTTGTTGAGGTTACTATGTGTGCATACCGCGTGGGGTTGTCTAACAGCCCTGCGGCTATAAGCCCCGCGGGGTGTGCCATGTCAATCATCAGGATTGCCCCTACCTTGTCGGCTATCTGGCGCATTCTTTTATAATCCCATTCCCGCGAATAGGCCGATGCTCCACCCACAATCAACTTGGGTTTATGCTCAACGGCCAACTTTTCCATTTGGTCGTAATCCACGGTTTCGGTATCCTGCCTTACTCCATACGACACGGCGTTATACCAGATTCCCGACATGTTAACGGGCGATCCGTGCGAAAGGTGACCGCCATGCGATAGGTCTAAACCAAGGAAAGTATCGCCGGGCTGCATAACGGCCATGAAAACTGCCATGTTGGCCTGGGCTCCAGAGTGGGGCTGTACGTTGGCATACTCAGCATTGAATAGCTCTTTCAGCCTGTCAATGGCAAGCTGTTCGGTTTGATCAACTATTTGGCATCCACCATAGTAGCGTGCTCCAGGGTATCCTTCGGCGTATTTATTGGTGAGAACGGAGCCCATGGCTTCAAGAACCTGGGGGCTAACAAAATTTTCTGAGGCAATTAACTCAATGCCATGCATTTGGCGTTGTCTTTCCTGATCTATCAGGTCGAATACTACTTTATCCCTTGTCATAATGTTTTTTTTTACAAATTTAAGATATTAAGATATTAGAAAAAACTATTTCAAAGCATACTTCGTGCTGCCTTTAAAATACTATTCAATTCAATTCATTCTCGCAGATAAACGGGAAAAGCAATCATTCCTTGCCCAGAGTTTAAGATTAAGATTGGCAAAAACGGTTTAAAATGATATGCGTTCCCGCAGGGCAATAAAACCTTTCAGAAACGCTTTTGCGTTAAATTTTTAGGAAATCATTAATAAGCGTAAGGAAGGATTAAACGCATCAGAACTGGACATCGGGAAGCGTCTAAGATATAAGGTTTGAAATGGTTTTCAGGAGCAAATCGCTGACGATTGGCTTAAAAATGTAACCGTCAAAGCAGCTGTGTTTGAGCTTGATTCGCTCCTCTTCGATGGCCATTGCTGTTTGAGCGATGATAATTACCTTGGGACTCAATTCCCTCATCTGCTTGGCCACCTCATATCCACAGCCGGTATGAAATTTTAGATCGAGGAGTACCAGCGCTATATCAGGATGTGATTTGAATATCTCAATGGCATCATGTGTGCTGTAGGCCACCAAAAGAGTAGTATTTAAAAATTTTAAATTCTCCTTTAGCAGGAGTGCACTCATGTGATCGTCGTCAACGATCAGAATGGGTTTTTTGTTAAAAAAATCGATTAGGTGGTTCATGAGTTTCTTAAATAAAACAGATTGCAAAATTGGCATGTTAAATTTAATTTTTGTCAATTATTTAGTCGCATTTACCCCCTGATTTGGTGCTATTAATCACAATTTCAGCCATAAGCGATAACTCTTTTTTTTCTAATACGTATATAGATATAGAAGAATGCAAATACAACCATAAAGAAAGTTCATTGATGGGGTGGAATGAGTTTTAAAAGTGAATGAAGAATTGGGTAGAAAAGAATTGCAAGTTGCTATAATGCATAATGATATTCTCAATGCCGATGGATGATTTATGTTTTTCTAGTGTTTCTGTTTGAGAATGATTTTACGATAAGATAATTTCTAAAAATAATGAGTTATGAATAACGAAGCAAAAGTTCAAATTTTACAAAAAAATTGGCTCTTCAGCCAGCTCTCTCCACAGGAGATTGATGAAATACTGCTGAAAACCACAACTGTTGAGTATCGCAGGAAGGAAACCATTTTTAAAAAGGGAGAATTTATTTCTCACCTTGTATTATTGTTAGAGGGGTATTTGAAAATTGAAGTGGATCAGGGAGAGAAAAATTTTATTTTTGATATTATTCCACCTTTACACTACGTAGGGCTTCCACTTGTGTTTTCCTCTGAGAAATACATTTTTTCGGCAGTATCGCTCACCGACACGACCCTTTTGTATGTTCCTATGGATTTAGTGAAAAAAATAATGGGAGAGAATGGACAGGTTGCCATAAAAGCCATTGAGTACAGCAATGAAACGTTCACCTTCACTCTTTTTGAAAAGTTGAAAAGTAGTGCTCTGAATAATGTAAGGGGTAGATTGGCAAAACTACTCCTGCATTTTTCATCGGTTGTATTTAAGAATAGCACCTTTACACTTCTAATCGGACGTAATGAGATAGCTCAAATGATAGGCTTCTCGAGAGAGAACGTGATTCGAACCCTTTCGGAGTTCAATACCGAGGGTATTATTCGAATCGGTGGTAAAACCATTGAAATTGTGGATCCCGTTAAACTCGATGAGTTGGGCAAATATAGTTAGCGGTTAGTAATTTGAGGAGTTAAAAAAAGTTTTACTCGTCCGAGAATTGTACAAGCACATCTCGGTATGCGGAGAATACCTTGGATTTGGATACAAATCCAAGGTATTTTCCGTTTTCCAGCACAGGTAAATTCCAGGCATTGGTTATCTCAAACTTCTGCACAACGCTTTCCATAGGTTCATTGATGGAGATGAATTCGGGCGGTAAAGTCATCAGCTCACGAACGTAAATGGAGTTGTACTTGTGCGAATCGAACATGAGTTCCCTGACGTCATCCATCTGAACAATCCCGATGAACATTCCGTCGGAATCTACCACGGGGAAAATATTTCTACGCGATTTGCTTATTGCCTGAGTCAATGTTCCCAGCGTATCATCGGGTTGGACAGTGACGAAGTCATTCTCTACCACGCTGCCCAGTTTCAATATGGTCAACACGGCCTTGTCCTTATGGTGGGTTATCAAATCTCCCCTTGCAGCCAAACGCTTTGTATATATCGTGTGGGGTTCGAAATACATCACGGTGATGTATGATATTGTAGCCGTTATCATCAGGGGGATGAAAAGGGCATAACCCCCTGTGAGCTCTGCAATTAAGAAGATGGCAGTGAGCGGAGCATGCATGACACCCGCCATCATGCCGGCCATCCCCACCAGGGTAAAGTTACCCTCATTGAGCCCAAAGTTAAATGAGAGGTTGAGTGTTTTCGACACGAAGTACCCGGCCACTCCGCCCATGAACAGTGTGGGGGCAAATATTCCACCAACACCTCCGGCACCCGTGGTTGCCGCCATGGCGTACACCTTAAAGAGTAGCAGAAAACCCAACGAGGCAACGATTATCCAGGGATTCTCGCGTAGCGGATACAGCAGGCTGTTGTTAAGAATTGACGCGGGCTCGGCGTTCAGAAGTGCCTGA
Organism: Bacteroidota bacterium; assembly: GCA_029558675.1. Taxonomy (GTDB): domain Bacteria; phylum Bacteroidota; class Bacteroidia; order Bacteroidales; family Tenuifilaceae; genus MWFE01. The sequence goes on from JAKQEF010000037.1 coordinate 4,169, forward strand.
AGGGTTTCAAAACCCTCGCCGTATAGCGGAGGGAAAAGGAAAATGAGCAAGCCCAGAATCAGGCTGCCCCATAGTATTTTCTGGTAAGGTTTTTTTATTGCCGCAAACCTACTCTCAACCCGCATGGTTGTGCGGGTGAAGTAATAGGAGGTTAATCCGCAGAAAATGCCAAGGATTATGTAAAAGGGAATTTTATACAGCGCAAAATGCTCAACAATATCGAATGCCAGTGTAACCTCTTTGCCCAGCAGGAAATAGGAGACGGTGGTGGCCGATACGGCAGCAATGAGCAGGGGAACAATGGACGTCATGGTAAGGTCGAGCATAAGAACTTCCAGGGTAAATACAAGCCCTGCAAGGGGAGCCTTGTAAATTGAGGCAATGGCTCCGGCTGCCCCGCATCCTAGCAGAAGAGTGATATTCTTTCGGTTCTGATGGAAGAGTTGACCGATGTTCGAACCAATGGCCGCACCCGTATATACAATGGGTGCCTCAGCACCCACCGAACCCCCAAAGCCAATGGTAATGGAACTGGAAACCATGGAGGTGTACATGTTGTGCCTTTTCAGTTTACTGCCCTGCCTCGAGATGGAGTAGAGTATCCTCGAAATGCCATGCCCAATATCATCTTTGACGAAATATTTGATATACAGAACGGTGATGATTATCCCCACGCCGGGAAGGGCAAGGTATAGGTATCCAAGGGTCCCCTGCTCCAGAATGGTTTCCAGCATGTCTCGGGTAAAGTGTATGGTATTCTTGAAAATGACAGCGGCCAATCCGCTGAGAATACCTACTAAAAAACTTAAAATCAGGGTAAGCCTATAGGGCCCAAGCTTATGAAGGGCTTTAAGCTGAATATTGTTGATGCGGGATAGAAAACTTTTCATCTACTTCCAAAATGCCAGTTCAAAATTAGCAATACTTTACAAATGTACATGACCGTTCTTACGGCAAACGGATAACCATAAAAAAACCATGCAGAAATGACCATACATGAAATCAAAAATAGAATTTTAAGATTAACGCACGCCGACACACTGCTTATTTATAATGAAACTAAATTATAAACTTGTTTGGCGTTAACCACAAAGGATTGATAAAGAAATATATTTTTGTAGTCAATTTTCGGAGGTTTAAGGAGTATGCCGAAAGCTGACAAAACGGTTGACCATATTGGAAGAGTGCAAGAGATTACACCCGACGAGGTGATTGTGTGCATCACAAGCAACTCAGCCTGTGCTGGTTGTCATGCGCAGGGAGTTTGCGGTATGTCCGGTTCATCTCAGAAAACCGTGGT
>JAKQEF010000043.1 GCA_029558675.1 Bacteroidota bacterium
GGCGAAAAGGCGGAGCACCTTTTAAGATGACACCGGCAAAATTGCGACGGGCAATGGCCGCAATGGGGAAACCAGAAACTGTCGTTGGCAAGCTCTGTCGGGAGTTAGGCATAACTCGCCAAACCCTATACCGACATGTGAACCCAAAAGGCGAGCTGAGAAATGATGGGAAACTGCTTCTGGAGAGGACTGGCAAAAAATCAAAATGAGCTTAACCGAGTTTTCTGTTCCGTTGCTCCCTAAACCCCATGTTATAATATAAATAAAAATGGGGGGAATCCTATGAGCGGAACCAAAGCGTCAAAACTGGTGCAAGCGGTTGTCGACCGCGTGGTTAACGATGTTGTCGTTGCCATGATCCGCCACCCCGACGCCGCCGAAGACGAACCCGATACTTTCAGGGAAATCTACATCCCTGGCGCGCGCTTCAAAGATTTCCCGAACGAAGGCGACATCATCCCGATCGATCCCGACAAACCCGATGTAATAACCGTAAACATCGGCAACACACTATATTGCGAGGTTGTGTTCTTCATGGCTCATGCCGAGAACGAATACATAATCTTCAAATATGAAGAAAAACACACAATGTCAGGCCTTTATAACGATGCTGATGATATCAACGCCATTCTCGCCGCCCGCCGCAAATTCTGGAAAGCCGCCAACGACGACAAGTTCAGTCTTGAAAGAAAGAATCCCGATAAACACATCTATTTCTCAAAATCAACCTACTGGACCGACAAATGCCAGGACAAAGAACTGTTCACCGCCTTCGTCCGCCAGATCGCCTTCAAAGGCTACGCCAACAACATCCAGTTCGAAGCCGTAAAATTCGGCTCCGACCGAATCCCAAACAAGTTCTGAGTCGCACTGCTTTTAAGTGTTTAATGCCGCTAGATTTACTGTCGTATTGTATTAACAGGTCTCTTTTTACAAGTGCAATACAGGCTAAGACGATCCGACTTTTTAAGTTGTAAAAAATCTATTATAAGCATTCGCATCAAGAGTTCTGTTCTGTGCTAATGGCAAACTTTCAAGGTGATTTGCCAGTTGGCCAGCACCTTTGTTAAAAAGATACCAGGTAATAGAACCTGCAACCAATCCTCCAACTAGGGGAATTGCGCGACCAACCCATTCTGCAAACTTTTTTTTCGTGATCTTAACTCCAACCCATTTTGCAACCTGTTTAGCCAGCTGATATACAGCGTATTTTGTTAATGGGGCTCGAGGCAGAGTCTTGGTAAGCTGCGTAGCAAAAGCAACAGAAAGCTTTGTTAAGCCCTCTTGAGCCATTTGAGCACCAAACATAACGCCGATGAACAACATCAGTGTTAGTTTGGTTTCTTCGTCTATTTCTCCACTTTCCTGTATTTCTACCAAGGCAGGCCAACCATAGATGTAGGCGAGTTTTTGGGATACAACTACAGAATGGTAAAAATACTGAGTCAGATCCGCTGGTATTGTTGCCAGCATCCACCATTTGCCTGGTAATCCAGCGATAGCAGAAGCAGAACTAACTGCCGCTTTGTGCCATTTTATAGAAGCTTGAGCGGCCCTTTTTACAGTTGCTGCTGGTATCCCGGCATTGGCCGGGTTCGTTTCAATGGCTTTGTTAATAGTTTCTTTATCTATATGCGGCGCAAAGGCAGCTCTTAGAAAGCTTTCACGATCAACTCTTGCTCCGGGCATCTTCAATGCTAGGTCTAGAACCTTGTTCCAAGATGATTCAGCAACTAGCTCTTCGTCGCCCATAAGCCTCCCCCTCTTACGTTTTAAATGAAAAACCAATAAATTATACTGTTATCCAAAACCTCAACAAACCTGATTGTTGCTTGATCGACTCCAAAATTAAAACCGTAAATTTATCGGCACAATTAAAGTCAAGCAGCGCGGTTTTACTTTTTTACCTTAAACCATCGCTTACAATTGCCACAAAATACGGATTTTTTACCTGTTAGCTTGTCAAAAATACTCTCTTTGTCAGGTTGTTGCGATTGGTTCCATAGGCTTTTATTGCCACAATGAGGGCAAGTATCTCCCGCCACTCTATTAACCCCCTTAATTACTGCCGGTATGAAATGCCACCATGCCATAATTGCTTCCTTTCTTTATCTTAATCACCTTCGGAATACATGCTCACATTCACTGCATTGGATTTCCTTAACATCTAAGCTTCCATCTAGCAAGCGAATCCAACCAATCAAATATAAGGATCTTTGGGCTTTATAAAAGGCTTATAAACATGAATCTATCCCAAAACAATTTTTAACCATAGCAGACATACGCCTGCAAAAAGGAATCCGTTCCAGTAACACCATTTTCTTTCCCATCTAATCGCCAGTCTTCTGAATTTTCTCTGAATCCATGCGAAGTTTCTTTCCAC
>JAKQEF010000049.1 GCA_029558675.1 Bacteroidota bacterium
CCGGGCCATGGAAGGTAGATTTCATGTAAATATCCACATCTTCCAGCCAGTAAAAGTACTGCACACCAGCTTCAGCCGTGTTATCCACGAATTCATATTCAGCTCCGTAGGGGCTGCCAGGAGCCACTAAGCTGGGGATCATTTCTGCGTTCAGGAGGGTGCGTTCGCCGTCCTCAGAGGTCGCACGGTAGAGGTTGAAGCCATAGTTATCTCGCTCGGTCGCAGTAGCCCACTGGAGTGTGATAACGCCCGCACCAGGTTGGGCGTTGAAGTAAAGCAGCTCGACCTCGGTAACAATCATATCTGTAATCATGCCATACAAGCAGCCACAATTGGTGGTGCCCTCTTCACTAATAAAGTCGCGCGTAGCTAATTCTGCATCCCAGGTGGGGCAGGTTCTATTGGCGTTTTGTGTCATAAATCCCAACGGAGCAATCGTATACTTGACCTCAGTAGTATAACCAGGATCACCGTAGCTACAGGTGAATTGCTGGCTGGCTGGCGGCTGCGAGACAAAGACAGCATCGGAACAAGGCGTTGTAGATGGATAGGGACAATTGCCAGGTGTATTAGCGGTTTCATCCAAGCGCATAGAGTAAGTAAAAGTCATACTTTCGCCTGGTGACGGAGTAGCCCCGTTATCGCATTTTAAACCGCTCACCGTTACACTTAAAGGAACCGACTGCAGCTTACCTTGATTATTCTGTGCATAAATGGGGCGGTTATAGTGACAGAAGACACCTAAAACAAAGGGTTCATTTACGTCATAGTTTTCAACTATGGGATCAACCCCATCGAATCCAAATCCACTTTGCAGCAAGAATTCCGCAGTAGTATCAGGACAAGAAGAATTACCTTCAGGCCTGCCATAGCGCACCTGGTTCCAATCCGTGGTACTTGGGCCTTGATCAAACCAGCTTCCTTGCCATGCTGTCGGAGCCTCATCAGGGTTGGTGCCCGTAGGCCCCGTGGCCCAGTTATTGCATTCTGCCCCAGTATAGTCAGTTCCTCCACGCACCAACGCGACCACATCATCTCCGCTGAAATTTAGGTTGGTAATTGTCTGATCGGTTACGCCAGAAATATTATAGCGAGATAAAACCCAGACAGCATGGCTCGGCAGAGTTGCGTTCGTGGTTAATTCAATCGTCGTGCTAACGGTTGAACTGCCGTTGTCGTAAATTTGGATTTTATAACCCAGCAAGGAGATGGGGTAATCCGTTGGGTTATAAATTTCAACAGCACGTTGACCTAAACCTAAAAAGGCGGCAACGTGTACATATTCAGAAATAATCAAATCATTACCGTTGCACGAGGCGGTATGAGAACCCAAGCCATCTAAGGTTCCACTTGCGAAACCTGTATAACCACTCAGAACAAAGGGGTCGCTGCCATCTGAATCGCCATAACAAATATTGGGATCCCTGCGTATGGTGTTATTGTTAGTGCTGAGGTTTCCGGTGCCCCACTCCCCCGTTACGGGATTTTCACCAATCTTACCAATGATATCCAGGTTTTGAAAGGGGTCAATGTTGCCCCACACGCCATCGACATTGCCTTTTTGGAAGGCATACACTGAACCAACTACGATTAACGAAATAATCAACACACCCCCTATAATCCATTTTGTGCGTTTTTTCACTTTTCCTCCAGATTCCGGGATTAACCGATCAATACAAAAAACAGAAAACGCAAATACCTTGAAAAACATGACTAAAAATTTTTCACCGTATACATATAGTATAACTGATTTTTTAAAAAATCAAGGGCCAATTTCTGAAGGTGTTGAAAATGTCCAGAACATTAAAAAATCAACAACTTTATATTCAAG
>JAKQEF010000054.1 GCA_029558675.1 Bacteroidota bacterium
GCAATAATGGAGAAAAGCTTATCCTTAGTATTAACCAATTTCTTTAGTTCCAATTCCGACGCCAGTAGCTTTTCGTTGGCCTCGTTAAGCCACCTGTTTTTATTTCTTATGGTAGTGTACCCGTATATGCTGACGGTTGCAAGCACTATTACGAGGATTGTAACGATGGCCAGAAAATTACGCTGAAGTTTTTGTTGCTGTAGCTCAATGGATTTTAGTTTCGCTTCCGTTCGTAATGTTTCAACTTCTCCTTCAATTTTTTTAATCTCTTCAGCCTTTTTATCGAGTTCAAGTTCAAGACTGGCCTGCCAGATGCTCTCATCCATATTCTTCTTTTCAAACTTGTCTTTTACCTGTAGATGCTGCTTGAAATACTCCAGTGCCTCACGATGCTCACCGCGGGCCAGATGAAAATCGTGCAGAGCCAACAGGGTTAGCTCAACCAACTTTTCATTTTTAGTACTCTCGCCCAACGATAGGGCCAACTTTAGGTTCTCCGATGCCTTGGTGTAATCGCCAAGTTTGGTTTGAATTTCTCCAATTTTTCTAAGGCAAAGCCCTCTTTTGTCAAGAAGAAAGTGTTTCCCATAGAGTAAGGCAGCTTGTTGAAAATGGGATAGCGCTTTGCCATAGTCATTTGTTTTTAGGTAGAGGTTTCCTAATTCGTTGAATATATCGGCAACCCCTATTTCGTCTCCCGCCTCCTCCAGCTTTCCGTGAGCCTTGATAAGGTAGCTACGGGCCTGCTCAAACGAATTAAGTTCCATATATGCAGCAGCTATGCTCCTGTAGGATTGTGAAATGGATATAGGGTTGTTCGTTGTTCTGCGAAGTTCGTATGCTTTCAAAAAACTTTCGAGGGCCTTATCGGGCAGACCCATGTCGAGCAAGGTGTTTCCATGATGAATGTACACATAGGCCTTCCCCAAGGGGTCAGATTTATCCGACATTAACTCAAGGGCTTGATCAAAGTATTTTAGAGCGTTCCTATGCGAGCCCAACTTCCGGTATGTAATGCCGATATTGTTGATAGCACGCGCTTTTTCATTTTGAAAATTAGCCTCTTGGCTAATTTTAAGCGATTTAAGGTAGTACTTTAACGCTTCGGCCAGATCGCCCTTTTCGGAGAAGAGATTACCCATCTCGTTGTATGCAGATGCCAAGCCCCGCGAATCGTTTAGAGTAATCCTGATTTCAATGGCTTTCAGTAGGTTAATGGAAGCATCGTCGTACTGATTGAGCTCTCTTTGAGCCTTTGTAATATTTTCGAGGGTTGTAGCAGTGCTAACCAGATACCCTTCCTTTTCCCTAATCGTTAAACTACGGTTATAATACTCTAAAGCCTCGGCGTTTTTTTTCGAACGCAGCGATAGACTACCCAAAAGGTTATATATGTCAGCCATATTTTTCTCATCATTCGTGGAGTAGGCCAACTGGAGCGCATTGTCGAGCGAAGATTTTGCCTCCGGAAATTTTCCCATATCCCTGAATGCCAAACTACTATTTTTGAGAATGGCAATCAATCCCAATGTGTCGGGCAGCAATGCGTATATTTGCTTTGCTTTATCATACCATTCCAGCGATTGTTCAAATTGGCTCAATCGGAAAAAGTAGCTGCCCATGCTGCGAAAACATTCTGCCAACAGCGGCTCATCCCTTTCTTTTGAGGCAATATCAATAGCCTTCTTAATGGTCGGCTGTATATCGTCGGTATTGTTCAGCTGTCCGTATATATGCGATTGAAGTAATGTAAACTCAACAAGTAACTTGTTAGCCTTCACCTTTTTAGCACTGTTCATCGCTTCAGCGGCAATGCTTAAAGATTCTTTTCCCTTGCCATTGCGGGCAAGGACTTCAGCCTTAACTTTTACAATATTCGGAAGTAATTCCGGGGTGTTCAATTCGTAAACCAGCCGCATGGCCGAATCGGCAAATTGGATAGCCCTCTCACTATTCCCCATGTTTTGGTTAGCTTTCGATAGGATAAAATATGTGAGTAGGGTTAAATGATCGTTGTTTAACTTTGTTGCATCTGCAAGACTTGATTCGCAGATAATTACAGCGTTTTGGGGGTGTTCATCGGCAAGGGTTAATGCCTTGGCCAATTCCTTGTTCAGGTTAGAATAGTAGAGCTGCAATTGCTCCGGTGTAATGGCTGTGCTTGTGATTGAAATGCAAAGAAGAAGTGCAATCGCTTGTATTTTACCTGATGACATATAAAATCAATATCTTCTTATGGTTGTAATTAATCGCGTTGATAATCTGTTATACATAAAAATGCCATATTAGGCCCAGCGTTCGGTACGAAGGGTGAAGAAGAATGTGCTTCCTTTCTCTTTGGTACTGGATACCCAAATTTTACCGCCATTCTTTTCGATAAACTCTTTACATAGGATCAAACCCAATCCGGTACCCGTTTCATTGGCAGTTCCTTTGGTTGTAAACGATTGATCTAATTTAAAAAGTTTATCCAATTCTTCACGATCCATACCCACCCCGTTATCGGTGACTGCAACTTCAACCATATCACCTTTTTCGTCGGCGCTAACCATTACTTTACCATCTATGTGGCTAAACTTAACGGCATTATTAATTAAATTTCTTAGCACAATGCCTATTACGTGTTTATCGGCAAAAACCATTATGTGATCAGCTATTCGAACGGAAATTTTCACATTCTTGCGATCGGAAAAAGTTTCTATCAATTTGATCTCCTGATTCACTTCTGGAAGCAACGGGAAAAGCTCGGGCTGGTAAACGATTGAGTCCAATTGAGATCGCGACCAGTTGAGAAGATTATCCAGCAGCTTATATAAGCTTAGCGTTGAATCGTGAATTATCTGTGAACGTTCTTGTATTTCATCTTTAGTATAGCTATGAATGTTGGCACTTAGCAATTCGCTTATCTCAAGGAGTGTATTGAAAGGATTTTTAAGATCGTGAGCAATAATGGAAAAGAATTTATCTTTTGCGGTGTTCAATTCTTTTAAGTTTTCTTCAGATTTTAAGAGCTTAGCATTGGCCTCTTTGAGCTCTTCGTTTTTCTCGGAGAGAAGAGCATTCACTTTTTTCTTGGATAAAAGATTATAGTAAATAGTCCCAATTATACCGACAAGGAGGATAAATAAGGCTATCCACGTCAGTATCAGATTTCTTTGGCGCAGGATTGTTAAACTTTGAATCTCTTCATTTTTCTTAAGTAGCTCAATCTCTTTTTCCTTTTGGGAGGTTTCAAAGCGAACTTGCATTTCTGCGAACTTCTCATTTTTATTAACGTTAAACATACTATCCTTTAATTCCATGAATTTGGAATTATATTTACATGCCTCTTGGTAAATCCCCTGCGAATACCGGATTTTTCCCATAATTTCGTAAGTTTCCGATTCATATAATAAGTTTTGAACCTCCGGAATAAAACGCAGAGCCAGGGTGGCGTATTTCTCAGCCTCTTTAATCCTATTCGAATTGAAATATATCCAGGCAATATTATTGTATGTATTCATTTCACTGGAAATGTTGCCTATTTCCTTGCTAATCTCAATGGATTTAAAGTAAGATTCAAGCGCCTCGTTATAATTCTTCATTTTTGCTTTAACGAATCCAATATTATTGTATGCGCTTGAAATTGTCTCCTTGTCACCGTTTTTTATGGAAAAGCCCAGATATTGTATAAAATACTCCAGAGCTGTAGGATAATCTTTTAGCTCATCATACACAATGCCCAAATTATTAACCGCCGATGCAAGCATTTTCTCATTGCCAATTTGAAGGCATAATGAGTGGGCCCTTTTAAAGTATTCCAAGCCTAACGAGTAATTTTTAAGATCCCTGTGAAGGTGACCCATTACTGTATAAGCCCTTGCTAACCCTTGGACATTATTTAAATGTAGGTAGATGTTGGTGGCCTTGATGACATTCTCCAAAGCATTGTTACTGTCATTCAACTTTCTATAAACATTTGCAATGCTCATTAGCAGGAATGCTTCGGTTGTCAAATTGTTTTCTTCCTGACATAGGCTTACACCCTTCTTGAGCAAACTTAGCGCTTCGGAGAACATATTAAGATCAATGTAGGCCAAAGACATGTTGTGTATGGAATTAGCAATGCCGACTTTATCGTTGAGTTTCTCTCTATATCCCTTGGAAATTTTATAGTTTTCAATGGCCAAATTAGGTTCCATAACTTCAATGTACGCATTGCCTAAACTATTGTATGCTACACTCAGTGAGTATAGATCCTTGGTTTTTTCGGCATATTGCATTGACTGCTTTGCAAAAAGTAAACTTGAGTCAGCCGAGCGGCCCCAGAACATGCGCGACAAAGTATCGTAAAGCAAAACTTTTCTCTTATCAGGCGATTTTTCGGCCAACCGGATAAGACTGTCCACCTTGGCGTGGAATGTTTGGGCATTACTTTGACCAATCAATAGCCAACCAATAATAACGAATGTCAAAACTTGAAATCTCACAACTCTATTATTTTGAAATGTCATCAGTGTAAATTTAATTTACTGTCATTGTGCTTGTTAGCTTGGCGTTTTCAACCCTGCTGGTAATCTCGCCATCTGCAAGTTTGGATGATATAATATCTCCTTTCTGCACCTGAGTAATTCCGGATATAACCTTTCCATTCATTAAAGTAATTGAAAAACCACGCTTGAGCACATTCTCCGGATTTAGAGCATTAACCATTTTCTCCAGGGATATTAATTCATCGGATTTCGCTTTGTGTAAACCTTTGGTATACTGCTCTATTCTTGTGCTATTTGTTTTTAAATGCTTCAAACTATCATTTTGAATAAGGTTATACTTGGCCTTTACAATCCCCAATTTTTGGTGCAAGTTGTTATTAGAACGTAGCAAAAGCCTATCAGTTGCCTCGTTTAACGAATAGATTCGGTGATGTATATCATGGTGTATTGAATTTGCCTTACGAAGCACAAGGGGTGTTAACTTGCTTTGAATTTTTATTAGGGTATGTTTGCTTTCGTTGAATAAGCCTGAAGTAGTGCTGATAAATCCATCCACTATATCCTTAAGAAGGCCTTCAGCGTTGAAAAAGGTTCCAATGATAAATTCCGCTGCTGCAGTTGGTGTTTTCAGGCGGGTGTTGGCTACCAGATCGGCTACGGTTGTATCTTTTTCATGCCCGATCCCGGTAATTATGGGTAGAGGAAACTGGGCAATATGGCTTGCCAGCATATACCCATCGAAACACGCAAGGTCCGATTGTGACCCTCCGCCACGGATAATGGCAACAACATCCCACGAAGCAGATTGTCGGTATATGCTATCCAAAGCATCGATAATAGCATTTTCCGCCTTTTCGCCCTGCATATCGGCCTCAAAAAGGTGGTATTGAATGGAATATCCCGAGGGATTTGAATTGAGTTGGTTGGTAAAATCCTCAAATCCCGCCGCATTTCGCGACGAAATTACAGCTATTCGTTTTGGCAGCATGGGCATTGGGATTTGCTTATTCATATCGAAAATCCCTTCGTCTATAAGCCTTTGAATAGTTTCCTGCTTACGCTTTTCTATATCGCCAATGGTGTAACTGGGATCAATATCGCGGATGTTGAGCGATAGCCCATAAACCGGATGGTACTGAACTTCACAAAGAACCAGCACTTTTATGCCTGCCCCCAGTTTGCGCCCCGTGGCCATTTCGAAGAACGGTTTCAGAACCCTGTAAGTGCTGCCCCAAATGGTAGCCCTGGCTTTGGCCTTGGGAAGGTCTTTGGATTCGTCTTTTTCAACCAATTCCATATAGCAATGCCCTGTGCGGTGCTCCTTCAGTTCTCCTATTTCGGCAATAACCCATATGTTTTCAGCGAATCGGTCGTAAATCGCATCCTGAATCCTCTGAGAAACTTCAAACAGGGTTAAGCGTTCTGTGTCGTACATGGCAGTGCTATTGAAGTATGATTTTGCCAAACATGGTGTCTTCCTTCGAGGGTAGCTTAACAAGGTATATGCCACTGGCCAGTCCTCCCGGTAAATTTAGTGAATAAAGAGAGGCTTGTGGAGTGACCTTCCCGGAGTAAACCACTTCACCGAATGACGAGCTGATGCAAAGCGAATACTCTGCCTGAAACTGCATGGGTAGCGATAACGTAATTTTTCCTGATGAGGGATTGGGAAAAACTTTTAGCTGATTCATCTTATTATTCACCGGGACGCTGAGAGGATACATGGCGTTGAAAAAATTGGGTATTCCATATCCGATTAAATTGTTTGGGTTATTGTAACAACTTGATGAATAATGTATTCTGTACCTTATTCCGTTTACAGTTTCGTTCTTTAATGCTTGCCACAGGCAGGCTGCCAAGCCCGAAATAATGGGGGCCGAAAGCGAGGTGCCATTGGCCGTAGCAATTTGTCCGTCGGTGCCTTGAACAACAGTTCTGCTTCCCATGGCTGCCACATCGGGCTTAACCCTTCCGTCGGCCGATGGGCCAATGGAACTGAACGAAACGTAGTTCCCATTGCCATCCACTGCACCCACTCCAAGGCAAAAGAGCCCATCTGATGGGGTAATGATATGCTGCCACGCGTTATTCCCTTCATTGCCTGCGCTCGATACCACAAGCATTCCCACAGCGGCAGCAAAGTTGGCGACCCTTGAGGCTGGGGTGGTTTCGCCATTCATGTCGTCGTATGTATGGTTTTGATAATCGGCATCAAATGCGTAATATCCAAGGGACGAGTTGATGACATCAACCCCGAGGCTGTCGGCCAGTTCGGCTCCGGCTGCCCAGTTGTACTCCTCAATGATTTGTTCCAATGAGCCATCCTCAGTACGGATAAGTACGTATTCTGCTTCGGGTGCTGTGCCAATGAGTTGCCCCGGGATGTTACCGGCCATGGCCGAGAGAACGATCATCCCATGTGTATGCTCCTGGTATATATCTGCATTGGGATTTACGAAATCACGGGTGAGGACTATCCTCCCTTCGGCATTTAAACTGTCGAAAGCGGGAAGCGAATTTACATGGTAAAAGCCTGCATCCAACACGGCAATCCTCATCCCTTTCCCTCTGTATCCCAAATTATGTAGTGCATGCCCATTGAGCATTTTTACCTGAGTGGCAGAGCTTCCGTAGCTGTAATAATCCTTGGGGTCGCTTTTTTTCGAATAAACAGGGTAAAACTCATCTTCGGGCAACTGGCTGGCTTTAACACCCGATTTGTATATCTGCTCCACGGCAACAACGGGGTCAATGCTTTGAATGTCCTCTACCATTTGTTGCGAGTACACTTCAACTACCACACCGTTGAACCACTTCAAAGGGTATAGCACTTTGGCTCCGGTTTGTTCTACCTGTTCAATGTAATCGGGTGAAACGGGTAAATCCCTTTCGATTATTTCAATACCCTGTCTGTTCCTGCGTTCAATGGAACGCTGGGATAGATACGCTTCAGGATTATCGGTGGAGTAGGGTGTGCCTTTCTTGTCTGCGAAGGCAACAAAATACTTATCCTGACTATACGTCAATGGCAGGGCAAAAACAATTGTTAAAAGGGTGCATATCAATTTATTCATAATGATACAGAGAGTTATATAAATATTAGCTACATGGTATTAAATAGATTTCCCGGTTACCCTGATTTCTATCCCACGGCATCGAACCATATCGCCAGCACGAATCTTGGCCCTTTTCCTGCTTTCGGGTTTCCCGTTTACCGAAACAACTCCTGATTCCACAAGGCGTTGCGCCTCGCCGCCACTCTGAGCAACTCTAGTTACTTTGAGCAGTTGGATTAGGGGGATATATTCTGTTGCCAGACAGAATTCTTTCATGCAATAATAGTTTATTAAATCCTGCAATTTACCAATTTTTTGTTTAGCTCATCCAAAAACCTTAACCTCAATGCAAGTATTAAAAATCACTATATTTGCTTTAACAAAGCGGAAGGTCACATGAAGATTTTTAGCAGCAGCCAGATACATAAAATCGACTCCTACACCATTGAAAATGAGCCAATAAATTCTATTGACTTGATGGAACGGGCTGCATTCGAATTGTTTAAGCGAATAGTGCAACTTCAAAACTCTTCAAAACCCATATTCATTTTTTCTGGCCCCGGCAACAATGGGGGCGATGGAGCTTCAATATCACGAATGCTTGCTGAGGTTGGCTACAACGTTAAATTTTTTCTACTGGCATCCGAAAAGTATTCACCCGATTTATTGATTAATGTTGAGAGGCTTAAAAAAATAGGGATTAACCCAATTTCCATTAAGTCAGGCGATGACTTTCCCATTTTAGAGGGAAATGAGGTAATAATCGACAGCCTTTTTGGCTCAGGCCTTTCTAAACCCCTGGGAGGTGTTGCAGAGGAGTTGGTTAAGCATATTAATAAATCGCCTTGCGCTGTATTTTCCATCGACAGCCCTTCGGGGCTGTTTGGCGAGGAGAACCCTTTCCCTAATACCCATCAGGTGGTCATGGCCAATGTTACGTTGACACTACAGTTCCCTAAGCTGAGTTTCTTTTTTTCGGAGAATAGCGTGTATGTTGGCAACTGGCAAATTGTTGATATTGGTTTGCATCCTCAGGCCATTGCCCATACGGAAACCCCTTTCAGCTACATAGATTTCGATTACGTTCAACAAATTTTAAAGACTCGAGGGAAGTTTCAGCACAAGGGTGCTTTTGGCCGTTGTTTAATCATAGCCGGAAGTTACGGGATGCTGGGCGCTTCCGTGTTGTGTACCAAGGCCTGTTTAAGATCGGGTTCGGGCTTGGTTCATGTGCATTTGCCAACGCAGGGCGTATCCGTTATGCAGACGGCAGTGCCAGAGGCCATAGTGCAGGCCGATGAGAACGGATGGTATTTCACTGGAATTGACGATTGCAGCGGATTCGACGCTGTGGCCATAGGCCCGGGAATAGGGCAGGAGTCGCATACCCAGATGGGATTGTTCAGGCTTTTGAGCATTGCCAAGGTGCCTTTGGTAATCGATGCCGACGGGTTAAACATTCTTGCACAGTACCCCGAAATGCTCAATCACCTACCTGCCAATTCCATACTGACACCCCATGTAGGTGAGTTTGACCGAATGTTCGGCAAGAGCCAATGTGATTACGACCGTTTGATGCTGGCCATTAAAAAGGCCAACGAGTTGAACGTTATCATTATCATCAAAGGAGCACATACCCGGATTATTTGCCCCGATGGCAAAGTTTTCTTCAACAGCACGGGCAACCCGGGGATGGCCACCGCCGGCAGCGGCGATGTGCTCACAGGTATTATCACCTCATTGGCAGGACAGGGTTACAGCCCTGTTGAAGCGGCCATTTACGGAGTCTTTATTCATGGTTTGGCAGGCGATTTGGCTGCTCAGGCCAAGGGGCATGCCTCATTGCTGGCCTCGGATATAATTGATTTTATGGATAAGGCTTTTTTGTGCTTGGCCAAATAACCCATTATATTTGCAGCTTATAAAACATTCTAATCCTGTACTAACCCAAACCACTATGCGTACTATAGCAATTATTGGCACCTTTACCTTAAGCGCCTTCATATGCTCGTGCACGAAGAAGGCTACAACTACTATAGCTCCGCTTAATGAAATTCAGGCTTTGTCACCCAAAGGGATGATTTATGCCCTGCCTAAAACCAGTCTGATGGTCAAAGTGGATGCTATTCACTCTTCCACCATACCGGGCCCTTATGCGCAGTATGCCGCTAAGTATCTGGGCATTGCCAATGTCCCTTTAAGCGCTAAAAACCAGTGGGAGATTGGCAAAGTGGATATACTATGGTACAATGAGGCCGATATGGATGCGCTATATGCCATAGAACCCTCGCCGGAGTTCAGTCCCGATTTCCTTAGGTTAACATCCGAAGGATTGGTTATTCCTGCAGGAGCAGCCAATTATTATAAACCCGATACACGAGGGGAGCAGCAAACCTTTGTATCCGGAACCGATTTTTTGGATATGTCGCCCTCTTCATTTATCGGATCTGAACGTACTACGCATTATTCCAAGGTGTTGCAGGATAGCGTTTTTATCCGTGTCCCTGTTCACAAGACCATTGTGGTTGAAAAATCGTTGGAAGATAAGGCAAGGGAAGCGGCCGATTTCATCTTCTCCCTTCGCAAACGAAGGTTCGATTTGCTGGTGGGCGATGCCGATTTTGTTGCCGAAGGCAAAGCGGTTGAGGTTGTACTCAACGAAATATCCAAACTGGAGAAGGAATACCTCTCCCTTTTCATTGGCAAAACCGGTACAACTACCTCAACCCATTACTTCAACTATACTCCTGCCGCCAACGACGAGGAAACAAGCATCATTTTCCGTTTCTCCAATACCAAAGGTGTGCTGCCATCCAGCGATTTAAGCGGAAATCCTGTCCTGCTCTCGGTTAAAAAGAGCGATGAATGGAAGGATTTGGAATTGTTGAACAGCCTTGCCATTGAAAAAAAGAAACCTCGCAATGACTTAGTTTACTACAGGTTACCTATTCCACTCAGTGTGAGGGTTTATGATTCACAATCGGAATACATTGCGAAAATTGTAGGCGTTTACCAGTTGGGCCCAACATTGAGATTGCCTGCCGGGATGGTTAGATAGCACTATCTGATTTTCCGTAAGAGTGCCGCGAGATGGAATGACACTACTCGTCAACTATCTTCCCTTTAAATGACTGGTTGAAGACCTCCCAGGTTTTGGTTTTGTAGTGATCCTCAGCAAAAAAGACAAGGATGGGCTCTATCTGTGCAGGAGAGTAGTATCCGGGAACAGCTGTGAGCAGCTGATTATTTTCGTCTAAATAGGCTACAGATGGGTATGACATTTTTCCCTGTAGCAGTGCAGCGGCCAATTGATGCGGGCTTCGGCTGCCCTTGCCGGTATTTTCAAATACCACATCCTTAAACTTAATGGGCTCAGTAGACTCGGCATTGAACTTAACGGGATAGTAGTATTTATTAAGGTATGCAGCAATCTCGGGATGGCTAAAGGTTTTCTGGTCCATCACCTTGCACCAGCTGCACCAATCGGTGTAAACATCTATGAAAATCTTCTTGGGATTCGTTTCATTGAGCTTAACAGCTTCTTCAAAGGTGTACCACTTCACTCCCGATGCAGGATTCTTTGGGGGTTGTGCGGTGCACCCCATGATCATCATCATGCCAATGGCAAGAAAAAACGATTTTTTCATAAACCCGAACTTGAAATAAACAGATTGTAAAATTAGCTAATATGAATGATAACAACAATTGCACCAATTTGTTGTTTGTCTCAAATAATAGAGGCTATCCAAGTTGTTGGATAGCCTCTATTATATGGATTCTGCTACAAGGAGAAACCTACGGATTGCATATTCCTGAAAAAGTATCCTTGTCTCCCCGAACCCATTCAATTTCCATATCCTTTTTTGCATTCCATGTAAAAGTAAAATCACAATTGGGCAACGAGTATGTGTTCTGTGTATAGAACCATGCCTCTCCGTTGTGAACCCAAAATCTTACCCTTTTACCTTCTAAACGTATGTTTTGGTACGTATAACTTGATCCATACGCAATAGTGACTTCGCCAAGGAAATATTCATCGTCAACCGCAACGTCAAATTTAGTGGTAAACCCTACGTTGTTAACAACTTTGATATGTGTAAGTTCAATCCATTCGCAAGCACGTTTAGCCGGTGTTGAATAGGTTTGGCTGCCACAGCGGGGTACTTTAATTTCCACTGTTGTTTGAGTGTAGTAATTGTTATCCTTACCATCCGGTGAAAAATAAACATTATACGTACCTGCCGGAACAGTGAAAAGTTTACTTTCATCTGTTGCCAGAGTAAATGGAGTAGAATAATTCTGATCACCTTTCACCCTGTACTTAAACCACAAGGTGGCATCGGTAATCTTGTTCTCAATGGTCAATTCGCCCGTGTTGTTTTTTTCGCACTCTTCCTTGCAAGAGTTCATGCCAAACAGCATTGCTGTCATGGTCAGAAGAACCAGCGTTTTTTTCATAGTTTAAAAAATTTTAGGTTAGTAATAGTAAAAAAAAAAACGATATCATATAAAAAGGTTTTCAACAATTAAGATTCGTAAATCACTAATAAACAGAACATTAAAAATATAATATTATTATTTAAAAATCCAGTTAGCCCAGTGTTGCTCAGCATCAGCACTAATATTGGTTTGAGGAGTCTGGGGTTTGTTGTTTACCATAACCGACCGAACCCCTACCTGTGCCGAAAGGTAATCGGAAAGTTCTTTGTAAGTTATGTTCCCCTTTGTTTCCTTAAGTTTATCAAGCAGGTAGTAGGTAAATAGCCCATGTTGCTTGTCTTTGTAAGGAAGGGAAGACTCGCTTCCGCTACTGGCTGAAAAGACCACTATGTTCCCTTTCAGAAGATCCTCTTTGGGTTTCACCCTCACTGCCCTTGCCGACAGTAGCCCCTGCTCACGGGCTCCCCCACTGAAACAGGCATCCAGCACAAGCGTTATACGTGCCGAGGGGTGTTCAGTAAGCGATTCGTATAAATCCTTAAGCTTGATGGCAAACCGAAGGTTTGTTCCGCTAACATCTACCGGGATAAGGTAGGGCTCACGGGTTTTCTCGTCGGGGAAACCGTGCCCGGCATAATAAAAGAATATTTCGGCTCTTCCTCCCAAAGCCTTAATAATCGGGTTTAATTTTGCGATGGCATTATCCATAACAATGGCTCTCGCATCGGTATAAAACAGGATATTGTCCGGGGGTACTCCCAGAATATTCAAAGCATACTCCTTGAATGCGGTGGCATCGTTAATGGCGTATGCCACGTTGGCCTCCGATTCCAAACCGGTTTGGTACGAGCTGTAGTCCTCGTTGCCGAAGATCAATGCAAATCTGAACGGGTTAACGGGGTTTTTCGGCAGGTTGGCAAGTAGTTCATCTAAAGAGGGCTCTACCACAGCGGCCTTTTGATCAGCTTTTGGAGTTTCCTGAGTTTTAACAACGGGTTGCTCCTCTTTTGTGGGCTTCTCTGCTTCTTTAGCTGTTTTTTCAGGTTCAGCTTTGGGTTGAACAACTTCGGCAACAACAGGTTCCGGTTTTGGAGCCGGTTTGGGTTGCTCAAACGTTACGCTTATAGTTTCCGAAGTGGTTTCTCCCGCATCGTTATATGCCATCAGTTTTATTGTGTTGTTTCCCTCCGTGAGAAAAACAGCCTGTTCAAAATTGAGTTCGAGGGGAGCCACATTCTTTTCAAATTCTCTTTGCGAGACAAACCTGTTGCTGTTTAAATAGATATCTACACTTGAAAGCGGAGAGTCGCTTTTGATTATGGCATTTATCTTATAGGTTAAATTCTCTGTTTTCTGATTGGTTGCCGTTTTCCAGGTAATTTTTGGTTTTTCCTTTGGTTGCTCCGATTGAGGCAATGCTGCCCTAATACCCAGGCTGCTGGCATCCCAAACGTTGAGATTGCTCGATTGGAAAGCGCAGGAAATGATATGCTTTCCCGAAGGATCGAATGCTGTAGAGAGGACGTAGTAATCCTGTCGTGGCGATTGGAACACCATTTTACCGGTATTTGCATCCACCACCACAAGGTAGTTGTCGTGGCCGCCAGAAACTATGTATCGTCCATCGGGGCTAAACGATAGGCTCTCCAGCCATTTGCTGTGTGCAATGATGGAGTTTTTCAATTCGCCGGTGGAACGGTTCCATATTTGAATTTTACCATCGTCGCCACCGCTGGCTATAAGGGTGGAGTTGTTGTTGTAGGCTACAGTTCTTACCCACCCATCGTGTGCATTGATGCTATTAAGCTCTTTGCCTGAGGAAACATCCCACTCCTTAACGGTTCCATCAGCACTGCCCGATGCTATGCGTTGCCCATCGTTGCTAAAATCAACTGCCATCACTTCACGCTTATGCCCCACAAATTCCCTGATAAAATTACCGTTGAAATCCCAAAGCCTTAAAGTTTTATCCTTGCTTGCAGAAATAATGTAGTTGTCATCCCTTATGGAAATACTTGTGATATCGCCTTTGTGGCCTTTAAGACTACGCAGGAGTGTACCTGAATTGGCATCCCATATGGTAATGCGTGAGTCCTTACCGCCGGCCAAAACATACCTTGAATCCTTACTAAATGTTACCGATAAGGGGAAGCCGGATAAACCCTTAAGTTTTCTTATTTCTGCCCCGGTTTGGGTATCCCAGAGGATAATGTTGTTATCAAACCCTCCTGTGGCAATCATCATTGAGTTGGGGCTATAGGCCACGCACACTATCTGATGTTTGCGATCGCTAAGTGTTTGCTTCAGGCGAACCTGCCCATACGACAGGAAAACGCCAAGCAACAGTAGCAGGAGAGTAATTGATCTCTTCATCTTTTTTTATAACGATTTTGATTTGAACAGACTGATGTTAATACCCGCTTGAAAATAGGTGAAATTTATCCAATCCCAGTATTCGTTTGTACCAAAAAAATCGGAGGGAAGATCATATTTATCTGTCATAAGTCCTCCCTGAAGAAAGAGTGATAGATTATCGTTAATCCTTATATCTGCACCCAACCCCCCGTTGACCCCAAAAGAGGCATTACTTTTAATGGACTCAATAGACCCATATTCATTTTCCCAGGACATATCCACATAATTTAAACTAGCGCCCCCGTAGATATAGGGATTAAGCCTGTAACGTGTGAAAAGTCGAAATTTTGGACACACACTCAACCCAATCAGGTTGTACTCGCTGTTGACAATGATACCCTCCTGCGCAACAGGGCTTAAAAGGCGAGAGTATTTAACCAACCCGGCAATGCTGAACTTGCGGTTAAAATTGTATTGGACGCCTGCATCAAGAGAAAATCCCTTGTCAAAGCATTGGTACCTGAATGATGCTGGGGATAAAACCGAAACGTAGCCAACAGACCCCTGCAAGGTAAATTTTTGCTCATACTGTGCCTTGGAGGATAGTCCTAAAGAAATTAATAACAATATAATAATTGCCGTTCTGTTCATTGTTTTAAGTTTAGGGTTCATAATTTTCATTTTTTTGATGGTTAAGATTATTGAACTTATCAAAGTTATTACAATTATATGTTTTAATCCAATTAATTCAATCAAAAATCAAACCGTAGTTTGAAAAAATCATTCTAAGTTAAATCTCAATAATGTTGTCGTATGTGTTAATTCGAGGATAGAAAATAATCGGCGCATTGCTGGTTCTTTCAATACTGCCAACTCTGCATGGTAAAAAAATATGCCATTTATTCCAAAACTTTTCGTCACTCTGCTGGTTTTCATTGTATTGCCATGTAAAAGTATACTAAAAGTATACTAAAAGTCATAATGCTTATTTAGACAGTTGCTATTTGGCTAAAAAGACATATTTAAAAACCTTTGAAAAAACTTTTAAATCGAAAGATAAATTTCAAACAAAATATCCAAAAGAGTAAAGTAAAATACTTTTTAAGCCAAATATATCAATATTCCATAATCAAATCAGATCAAATTGATATATGCTGGCATCTTTTTAATAAGTGCCGGGTTTGACTTGATAAGTGTAATGATTGTATTAATAATTACACAATAGGGTAATCAGAGACTTTGAAGGATTTTAATTAATTCTTCCTTTTTCCTGTTCGAAACGGGGATTGAACTCCCATCCTTCATAATTAGCAACCCCCCTTCGGGCTTATGAAAACGCTCAACATGCGCCAGATTTACCAGATAACTTGAATGGGGTCTGAAAAATCCTTGATCAAGTAGCGGATCTTCGTACTTTTTCAAATGCGATGAAACGGTAATACGCTTGCCCGAAATAAGAAAAAAGTGAGAATATGATCCATCGGACTGGATGCAAACAATTTCTTTGAGGGGTACGATGAAAATGTCTTCCATCGTTTTAAGAACAATCCTTTTCCCATCTGACATTTGAGCCTGTAGATTGGCAAGAAGCACATCCATTTTTAGATCTAAATATTCTTGCCGTCTGCTGCTTGAGACCTTTTCTATGGCCTCTTTGAACTCCTCAGTGTCTATTGGTTTAAGAAGATAGTCGGTGGCGCTGAAACGGAACGCCTGAAGGGCAAACTGATTATAGGCAGTAACAAATATCACCGAAAAGTCAATGGGCTTTAACCGCTGTATGATGTCAAAACCCGTCCCATCGGGTAAATCAATGTCCATAAATACAAGTTCGGGATTAAATTGGGCAATATACTCCATGGCTTGTGCTACCGAGTTAGCCCTCCCCACAATTTTTAACTGTGGAGCATATTGTTTTATAATATCCTCTAAGGCTTGGTATGAAAAATCCTCATCTTCAACTATTAACGTTTCCATTGGTTTGCAGATATTAAATGACTATTTGTTGAGGGATCATTATTTTAACAAGTGTGCCGCTTTTGCCGGTATGCGATAAATCCTCGATGCTAACGGATGCTTTACATTTCCCCTGGTTGGGTAAAAGTGCCAATCGTTCGCTGGTTATTTTTAAGGCCAGCGATTGGTGATTGTTGTTGCGCGCCATTTCCAAAGCCTTATTAATGCCAATGCCATTGTCTTCCACTTCGCAGCATATACACCCGTCAAGTTCACTGAATCTAATGATTAGCACGCCCCCTCGTTCCGATCTTAAAATGCCATGTTCTATAGCATTTTCCACAAAGGGTTGAGCGATCATGGGAGGAATCATCGCCTCAAGGAACTCAGGGTCATCGGGTAGTATAATTGAATGGGTGAAGTTGCTGGAAAAGCGTAGTTGTTGAGCTTCGATGTAAAGCCTAAGGGTTTCCAACTCCTTCTCCATCGTAATCAACTTACATCTGGAGTTTTCGAGGATTAGGCGAAGAAGACGATTAAAATTTTCGATGTATTTATGAGCAATTTCTTCCGGTTTTTTACCTATTAAAGCCTGAATGGCAACCAGTGAGTTGAATATAAAATGCGGATTCATCTGTACGAGCAGTAATTTGTAGTTCAACTCACTCAGGTTTTTCCTGGCTTCCAACTGCCTGTTCCGGTAATACGATACCCCGGTAATAATGGTCAGAGCGAAGAGAAGCAATATGGTGATAAGCAGTGCATTACGTGTGCGATTCTTTTCGCTTAGTAATTCGTTATGGTTTTTTAGTCGTTCTATTTCAGATGCTTTCTTTTCGCTCTGGTATTGGGCTTCCAATTTTTCAATCTCGTTCATCTTCTCCTGCGAATAAATACTGTCTTGCACGGTGTGATATAATTCTAAATACTCAACGGCCTTTTTATAGTTCTGTAGCCCAATATTAGCATTATATAGGTGCTTATATGCATACCTTTTATTCTGAAGGCCGGGCAACTTTTGTGCTATCGCCAGCTGCATATTGGCATATTTTAAGGCTTCAACATAATTACCCTGAAGCAGGGCAATATCTGCCATATTTCCCAACACCATGGCTTGCCCCGATTGATTATTGGTTTTCTGTAAAAGCGATAATGCCTCCGCATAGTTAGCCCTCGAATCGGCAATATTTCCAAGTGATTTGTTGGCAGCACCAAGATTCGAAAGTATTAGAGCAATATGCAAGGGATTCCCTAATGCTTTTGCCTGTTCAATAATGCTCATCAGCAATTGCCGCGCTTGTTCATAGTCCTTGTTATTGTAATTAATATTAGATAAAGTGATAGTTGTTGCAATTACACCAATGGTATAGTTTCTGCTCCGATGAATATTCAAGGCTTTATCCAAATACTCCTTTGCCCTAACTAAATCCCCGGTCTCTTGGTAAACAATGCCTATGTTAGTGTACCTCATAGCGATGTTTAAAGAGTCGTTCAGCTCTTCCGAAAGCTTTAAACTTTGCTGATAGTTATCCAGAGCGTCCTTATAGCTGTTTATTTTTCTGTAATACACACCCAGCGAATTATATGTTGCAGAGAGTAATTCTTTAGTTTTTGCCTTGTGTGGAATGCTTGCTTTTTCAATCAGAAGTTTTTTCGATAGGTTAAGGTTTGCGTATGCACTGTCAAGCTGATTTACATTGTTGAATAGTGCCCCTTTTTGTTGAAAGCTTTGAGCCGTTATATGTACAAAAAAGTCATGTTGATTATCCGAGTAAGCCTTTGCAAGTTGCAAACTTTTACTAATTACTTCATTGAGGCTTATGATGGCAGAGTCCAGTTTATCTTCTTTAAATGATAATGCCTCCTGGAAATGGTTTTGAATGGAAATCGAATCGGTTAAAAATCGTTCCTGAGCCCATACATAATTGGCTTGGAATACTATGGATATCCAAACCGGAAGGAAAGCCCATGAAGTGCTTTTACTCTGCATAAACCTTAAAAAGAAATACATAAGATGAAATAAAGTTTGTAAACCAAATGTAAAGTTTTTGTTGGAATTATACGTTTCCCTCGCCCGTTATTTGCACATTTATCCACAATACAATTAGATTTATTGATTTACCAAGGAAGATGCAACAATAATTGAATAGTGACTATTGGCTATTGGATGCAATGTTAGTGTATATGGATGAAGAATGCAAACATTAATTAATATTTTGTCTATCACTCAGTTATGTAATATTTGTAATAACTCCTCATATTTTTTATACCAATTCAAAGGTAAAGGCTTATATTTATCACCCTGTTTTTCGAGGAACCGCATGTTTAACAATTAACCATATAATGCAATGAGTAAAGATATTTTGAAGTTAGAACCACAGGCCGTTTGGAAACATTTTTATAGTTTAACTCAAATTCCCAGACCATCGAAGCATGAGCAGAAAGTGGCTGACTTTGTCGCCAAATTTGGGAGGGATAATGGCCTCGAAACCATTGTTGATGAGGTAGGTAATGTAATCATCCGTAAACCAGCCACCAAAGGCATGGAAAACCGTAAGGGAATTATTCTGCAGGGACATCTCGATATGGTGCCCCAGAAGAATAGCGACAAGCAGCACGATTTTGAGAAAGACCCCATAGAAACCGTTATTGATGGGGAATGGGTAACTGCCAATGGCACTACCCTGGGTGCCGATAATGGAATCGGAGTGGCAGCTGCAATGGCGGCCCTCGAGGATAAATCGTTGGTACACGGCCCCCTTGAGGCACTTTTTACCATAGATGAGGAAACCGGAATGACCGGTGCTTTTGCCTTGAAACCAAACCTGTTGAAAGGTGATATTCTCATCAATTTGGATTCGGAGGACGAGGGAGAACTCTACGTTGGTTGCGCTGGAGGTCTCGATGCCAATATTCAGCTTGCATACAAAAACGAAGCTATCCCGGCAGGTTATACATTCTTTAAGTTGGCAGTAACAGGGCTAAAGGGCGGTCATTCTGGAATGGACATCAATTCGGGCAGGGCCAATTCCATTAAGCTGGCTTTCCGTTTTTTACGCAATGTCGAACAGAAATTTGACGTTAGGATTTCATCCATCGATGGGGGTAGTCTGCGCAATGCCATTCCGCGCGAGGCGTTCGTTTTGGCAGGAGTTCCCAACAATAAATATGGAGAGTTGGAGAAATCTGTTTCTGATTTTCAGAAAATTTATAAGGCTGAGTTTAGCAAAGTAGAACCCGATCTATCCATTGCTGTTAGTAAAATTGCAGCACCAACATCTGTCATGGATAAAGCATCGCAGTGGGCGTTGATACGGTCTGTTTTCGGATGCCCCAACGGAGTGGTTAGGTTAAGCGACTCTATGCCCGGATTGGTTGAAACTTCAACCAACTTGGCAAGGGTTTACAGCGATAATGGGATTGTCTATATCCAGTGCCTGCTTCGAAGTTCGGTGGATTCATCCAAAGAAGCTTTGGCCGAAAAAATTGCTTCTGTGTTCGAACTGGCTGGTGCTCAGGTAAACTTTGCAGGGGGATATCCCGGCTGGAAACCTAATATGGATTCAGTTATTTTAAAAACAATGCGTGAGGTTTATCAAAAGAATTGGGGTAAAGTTCCTGAAATAAAGGCTATACATGCCGGATTAGAGTGTGGTATCCTGGGAGGAGCCTATCCACATCTGGATATGATTTCTTTTGGACCAACTATCCGCTACCCGCATTCTCCTGATGAAAAGGTTAATATTAAAACCGTTAAATTGTTCTGGGATTATCTGGTTGAGACCCTTAAGAGTGTTCCAAACAAATAGGTTAAACCAATTTGTCGGAATGTTGTTCTTAGTATGAAGACTATTTTAGTTTTCAACGCGTCTTTTTTTGATTATTAAAACGTATTTTACATTATATTTGACATATAATCATAAGATAGACAGACGATAAGCAATACATTAAATTTTTTTTCAAAAAAATTTGGAATAGTGTTTTGTCAATGCTTATCTTTGCAGCCGCTTTGCCCGATTTTTTTTGTGGCGGGGCGCCGGCCCTGCGGGGCCGGGTGAGGAAGAGTAAGGCGGGGGGCCCTTGGGGTCCCA
>JAKQEF010000061.1 GCA_029558675.1 Bacteroidota bacterium
TGGTCGTCGGGGGTGATGACAATGGAGGTTACCAGCACATCGTTCCTGAGCTCAACCCAGGTTCCGCCATTATCCGTAGATTTGTACAATCCGCCGTAGTATAGGTAATGGTCCCCAACACTTCCTGCAAAGATATCACCCAGTGAGTTAACTGCCAGAGAACGAACATACTTGTTCGGTAATCCAATTTGCTCCCACGTATCGCCGCTATCCGCTGAGCGGTAAACGCCACCACCTCCCATAAAGGCGGTTACCCCGGCAAACATAGTTCCATCGGCGGTTTCTATTATGCTTGCCACCTCGTTGTCATTGCTCAACTCCAGGGTTTGTGTCCAGGTATCGCCGTTGTCGGTTGATTTGTAAATGTTTCCCCAGTTTCCAATGAAAATGTGATTCAAACTACTTAAAAATACAATAAGTGCATTGTCATTAAATGATGTCGTATTCCAATTTTCACCATTATCAGTTGAATAGAAAACTCCAAGATGATTTCCAACAAAAATATCCCCGGTTTTTAAGTTTACATCAATTGTTCCAACCAATTCAGTAAAGCTTGTGGGATTCCAATTGAGACCATGGTCTATTGATATGTGAAAACCTCTTGCTCCTAAATAGGTTTGTCCATTTGTGTTTCCCTTTATACAGTATACCCCGGTATTTTCAGGCACTTCCAATTGCATCCAGAAGTCTTGCGCCAAGCAAAAATGGGAAAATAGTAAAAAGAGTAACAGAATTGTGGTGGTTAGGACTTTTCTCATTATGTGGTATTTTTCAGTGAAGAGCTATTTTGGATTTTTTACGATTGACTTTGAAAACCTCTGACCTCTTATCTCAACACTAACGTAGTACAAGCCCTGCGGAAGTGATGAAAGGTTGATTGTGCCATCCTGCAAACCACCCAACTCTTGGCTAAATACCAGCCTGCCAATGGGGTCAAAGACTTTAACAGAATAATCTTCCGCATAATACTTATCATTAGAAAATTGAAAATGTAAAAAGTCAATAAAAGGGTTTGGAAAAACCGCCAAATCATTTGCTTCTTGTAATGGAGCAACATTAGGATCAAAGACAGGGTCAACGCTGCGGTGCAGGTGGTTGCCGTAGGCATAAAGGTAGCCATCGGGGGCAAGACTAAGCCCATATACACACTGATTATTAAGCCCGGTATTGATCATTACCCATGTTTCCCCGTGATTATCGGAGCGGAACACTCCGCCCTGTGTACCATGCTCATTGGAGCAGCCGATGTAAATATGGTCTTCGGGAGTTATGGTAATTGAAGTAACCAGTACATCATTCCTGAGTTCAACCCATGTTCCGCCATTATCCGTAGATTTGTAAAATCCACCGTAGTATAGGTAATGATCCCCAACACTTCCTGCAAAGATATCACCCTGTGAGTTAACTGCTAGGGAACGAATATACTTGTTCCGTAATCCAATTTGCTCCCACGTATCGCCATTATCCGTTGAGCGGTAAACGCCACCACCTCCCATAAAATCGGTGGCTCCAATAAAAACCTGATTATCTTCAAATGATAGTATTGTATTAGTTTGTTCTGTATCAGCTAAAGTTACTAATTGCTCCCAATCATCCCCATTATTAATGGAACGCAACAGTCCATAGTGACTTCCCGACCCAGCAAAAATATGACCCTGAGAATTACTTGCTATGGATATAATATTTGGAACACATGAAAAAACAGATATCCAACCTTCTTCAAAGTTGTTTAACCTATAAATAGAATTAAAACCGCCAGTTCCGGCAAAAATATTTCCATTGGGATGGATATGCAGGCTATAAACAGTAATGTCATCTAATCCAATATGTTCCCAATTTTCTGAATCATCATTAGACAGATAAACCCCGCTCCCCATGCCGGCATATACTTCTGTTTTACTGCTGACTGCAAGAGAGAAAACCATTCCTCCGGTTGGTCTTTCGAGTTCTATCCAAAAATCCTGCGCATAGCCCATAAGGGCGGGTGCTAAAAACAGGAGCAATAATAAAATTTTTTTGTGTTTCATACGCATTTAGTTTTAGTTAGTAATTAGGTTAACGGGTATGTCATATATGAAGACAAAAGCAAGTTATAAAAAAATACAATGCAATTCAAATAAATTAGTGCAATAAAATACACTTATGTGTTAAAAAAACGAAGTACTGTCATGGTATGGACATCTCCGGGTGAAGATTAATGCAGGTAGAGCGGTAAGGGCACTGCTTTGGGTTTGCAGAAAATTTTTTCTTTATCTCTTTCTGTGTGTCCCCGACTCTTTATTTGTTGTGGTCAGTGTAAATTAGTGAATTTGCTGATTTGTTGATTTGCGTCTCTGCGTCTTAGCGGTTAAAAAGATATCACCACAAAGAGCACGGAGGGGCACAGAGTCTTTTAGTTCGGATGTGCGTAACAATCTTATTTGTTCTTGGTATTGAAGCATTCAAAGCGGGGGGCTCAAACAGCCCTTCGGTGCAAACAAATAGTATTGCGTTATCCTTGTCCTGCACTTCCTGTTGCCTAAAGATTTTATATCTTTGCCTCGCAAATAAAAGAGAAGGAACACCATGGATATTGTTGTTAGTGGCATACGTTCTACTGGGAAACTGCATTTGGGCAACTACTTCGGTGCTTTGCAGAACTTTGTGAAGATGCAGCACGAAAACCATTGCTATTTCTTTATAGCCGATTTTCACTCCCTGACCACACACCCCACTCCCGAGAATTTGCATGGCTCGGTTAAGCAGGTGTTGGCCGAATACCTGGCTTGCGGTCTCGATCCCGAAGTGGCAACACTCTATGTGCAGAGCGATATTCCGGAAATCCCACAGCTATACCTGCTGCTCAATATGAATGCCTATATGGGAGAGCTGGAGCGGTGTACATCATTCAAGGACAAGGTTCGCACCCAGCCAAACAACGTGAATGCCGGGCTTCTTACCTACCCAACCCTTATGGCCGCCGACATCATTATTCATAAGGCACACAAGGTACCGGTGGGGAAGGATCAGGAGCAACATCTGGAGATGACACGCACCTTTGCCAACAGGTTCAACAGGCTTTACAATGTTGATTACTTTCCTGAGCCCGTATCTTACAATTTTGGGAAACAGCTGGTTAAAATCCCCGGGCTTGATGGTAGCGGGAAGATGGGAAAATCGGAAGGCAATGCCATTTACCTCTCCGATGATGCTGAGACCATACGCAAAAAGGTTATGAGGGCGGTAACCGATTCGGGTCCTACAGAGCCTAACCGGAAGAAACCCGAGGCCATTCAAAATCTTTACACCCTGATGGGTGTGGTTTCGCAACCCGATACCCTTAAGTACTACGAGGAGCAGTATAATAATTGCACCATCCGCTATGGCGATATGAAGAAACAGCTGGCCGAAGATATTATCGCCTTTACATCGCCCATACGTGAACGCATTGGAGCCATCCTTTCGGACAACGATTACCTTAGGAAGGTAGCCAAACTGGGAGCAGAGAAGGCACGCGGGAGTGCCTCCAAAACCCTTGATGAAGTGAGGCACATCATAGGATTCAGGGAGTTTTAACCCTACTCTTCTTCAATGGCCGTATTGATAAAGTCCACCAACGGATACAAGGTTTTGAACACACCCGCCACTCTTGCAATAAGGTTGGAAGAGGCCATCGCCCCGTCGTCGAGGGGGTGAATGGGCGAAATGTGCTTTAGCATCAGGTACCTTGCCACGGGCGATTGGGCCGGGAATCCCCGGGGCACCCGCTTAAGCGACTCCATTTCCAGTGTGGGAAATCCCTTTTGGAAGGCGTCGCTCTCCACTATTGCCAGAAATTTCTCGGGGTAGGTATCAATGTCCATCCTGATTCTTCGCATGGTGGCCGTGTCGGCCATGTATATCCCTCCCGATGCCATTGATGCGCCGGGCTCAACATGGAAGTAGTAGCCGGCAAAGCGGCTTTTCCTGCCGCCGCGGGCAATGAATGCCCCGAAGTTTGTCTTGTAGGGGGTTTTATCGTGCGAGAATCGGATATCCCTGTGAATTCTGAACAGACAATCCTTTGCCTCGAGCAATCCCGGGGTATGGTCAAACTCCTTGATGGCCGGTATCAGCAACTCCACAAAGGCGACAAAGCTGCTCCTTGCCTCGTCGTACCATTTCCGGTTTTGGTTGAACCATTCGCGATTGTTGTTCTCTTTCAACCGACTCAAAAACGATAGCGTTTGGGATAGCATGGGCGTGGGGATTAATCGTTGTCAATGACAAAGTAACCGATTTTGTCGGGGTGGTCGGCAATAAGGGCATCCTTTTTCAGTCGCCTCATGGTGACGAGCATAATGGCATCGCCGGTGGCCGCCAGCGTGAATAAAAAGCCCAAGCAGACAAGGAAACCGTTGCCGATGACAAGGGCAATTAGCGATGGGGTGATTCCGGTGACAACAAGCGGAAGGGCTGCGCCAAGGGCATACCCTTTAAGGCTGAGTGGTTCTTTGCAATGGCAGTATGGTGCCAAATATTTCCAGTTGATGCCAAACCGAATGGATTTGAATCCATTTTTGGCGTAGCAGGCCCAAGCCACACCGTGTAGCCCTTCGTGAACAATGATGCCAAGAATAAATATGGGAAGTAGATACTTCAACAGCATTGCTTTGCCGGCCAAAAGTGCGCTGCTCCCCCAAATGGCAATGAAAGGAACGAGGAATAAAATGGAGACGGGGATAATGCATAGGAATGACAGGAGGTTAATTCTCAATGCCCCCATTGTGAATTCTTTCCGCTTTTCATCGGGCGATTCCATCAAACTGTGCAATGTCTATTCTACTGTTACCGCCTTGGCGAGGTTTCGGGGTTGATCCACGTCGCATCCCCTGAACACGGCGATGTAATATGCCAAAAGTTGTAGGGGTACAACCGCAAGCAGCGATTCCACAATTTCGCTGGACTTGGGGATTTCTATTGTATAGTCGGAGATTTCGCGTATCAGCTTATCGCCTTCGGTTACAATGGATATTACCACTCCGTCGCGGGCTTTGATCTCTTGAACGTTGCTAACCACCTTTTCGTAGCTGTTGTCTTGTGGCGCAATGACAACCACGGGCATTTTTTGGTCGATCAGCGCTATGGGGCCGTGTTTCATTTCGGCAGCCGGATAACCCTCGGCATGGATATACGAAATTTCTTTGAGCTTAAGCGCGCCTTCGAGGGCCAGAGGGAAAAAGTAACCCCTGCCAAGGTAAAGGAAGTTGGTGGAATCCTTGAACACTTTTGCAACCTTTTCAACCTTGGGACTCGACTCTAAAATTTTCTCAATCTTTTTGGGCACAGCCAACATTTCAGCGATCAGCTGCTCGTAACGATCCTGACTAATGATATCGCGTTTTCGGCCAAGGAGCAAGGCAATAAGCGTAAGAACAGTTACCTGAGCGGTGAAGGCCTTGGTTGAGGCAACCCCAATTTCCGGTCCGGCGTGGGTATATACTCCTGCATCGGTTTCGCGCGGGATGCTCGATCCCACCACGTTGCATATGCCCAGTACCAGCGCTCCGGCACTTCGAGCAAACTTAATGGCAGCAAGGGTATCGGCTGTTTCGCCGCTTTGGCTGATGGCTATCACAATATCATCCTTGTAGATGATGGGATTTCTGTACCTGAACTCCGACGCGTATTCCACTTCAACGGGAATCCGTGCAAACTCTTCAATGAGGTATTCGCCCACCAGCGCGGCGTGCCACGATGTTCCACAGCCAATGAGGATTAACCTTTTGGCCTTCACCAGCCTTGGGAGCACAAGGTAAAGCCCGCCAAGGTGGATTTGTTTATGGTCGGCCGATATCCTCCCCCTGAAAGTATCCTCGATGCTGCGGGGTTGTTCGAAAATTTCCTTCAGCATGAAATGTTCAAAGCCATTCTTCTCAATCTCCTCAATGTCAAGGTCAATTTTTTGAACATTCGGTATTAAAGCCTCGTTTGCTATGGTTTTGAGCGTCAGCTCGTTTTTACGAATGATGGCAATATCGTTATCGTTTAGGAAGATAACGCTGTTGGTGTGCTCGATGATGGGCGTAGCATCCGAAGCAACAAAGTACTCATTGTCGCCAACGCCTATTACCAATGGGCTTCCTTTCCGTGCTGCAATAAGCATGTTGGGCTCATCACGACAAATAACCACAATGCCGTAGGCACCAACCACCTTGGTAAGTGCCAACCTTAGTGCTATTTCAGCAGGTACATTCCCCTTAAGGTATATGTATTCGATCAGGTTAACCAGAATCTCGGTATCGGTATCGGATTTGAAAGTGTAGCCCCGCCGCTCCAAACGGCTTTTCAAAAGACCATAGTTTTCGATAATGCCATTGTGGATAATGATAAAATGCCCGTTCATGGACATGTGCGGGTGAGCGTTGCCATCGCTGGGGGTGCCATGGGTAGCCCACCGGGTGTGACCCATTCCGATAGTGCCCTTTATTGGTGCGTTGTTTATGGAGCTCTCCAGATCAGCTACTTTCCCCCTGCGTTTCTTAATAAAAGGTTCTCCGTTTACAATACAAATCCCTGTAGAATCGTATCCTCTGTATTCGAGCCGTTTAAGACCGTTGAGCACAATGGGATAGGCCTCGCGGGATCCGTTGTATGCCACTATTCCACACATTTCCGTTAAAGTTTAGTATAGGTTAGAATTAACTTCATCCTACGCTCATGGCTTCCGCTCCTAAGCACTACGCTATTAGCCCGTGTATGAGTATAATAAGGCTCAATGTACAGCACTTTATCGGGGTTCCCGCCGGTTAGGATTTCTTGAATATAGAATGTTATATTGAAAGAGTAGTAATTTTTGCTTTTGATGTATTTACCCCCGAATACTTCGCTATTGGTGTTGAAATCGGTTAGGGTGTAATACTTATTGCCAACCATTCGGTACATAAAAAGTCTTTCGACAAGTGAATCGGGTGGAAGGCTTGGATTATCCTCACGCTCAATGCGCAGTTCAGCTTTATGTATGGCCACGGGCATCGAGTCGAGCCAATTCCTGATATCCTCAAGCATTATAATACCCCTCGAGCCGTTGAGCCCTTTCAGGTAGAAATTCGATTCCTGCGGGTTGATGGTATCGTTAAAAATATTGCTGACCATCGAAAAGTCGTGCTGATAGTGGTTGTAGCGTACGCAAGCGTTGTTCATCAGATAGGTGAACGACATTGACGCGGTGTCCTGATCCTTGTTCCTGTAGTAAACAACCAGTTTCGATTGTTCGGCATAATAGTCGAAGTAGTACATCCCCTTGGCGGGAGAGGAAAATTCCTCCTCGGTTTTTACATAGATGCCGTACAGATGTTTCGTAAAGTATTTGTTATCGGACATAGTCACCGAATCGACATTGATAAGCGTACTGTCGACCCAGCTCTTACTGATGGCAATTTTCAGGATACTCTCGTCTCCGTTGTATGGGTTCACACTTCTGCTTCCGATGGGTACGGGATGGTAAAAGTTGTCCACGGGAGCCAGCGCATTGTAAGTTGAGTCGTGGGCTAAGGAGTCGGACAGCTCGTAAATGCCAATTTTTATGGGTTGGTTACCCAGCTGCTCCTTAAGTTTTAGGTACAGGAAAACGGAGTCGATCTGCACGCTGTCACCGTAGCTGTGTTGGAGCTTACCGAGATTGAGCTGCGTAAGAAACGATGCCCGGGTTCTGCCGAACACCATATCGAAGGTCTCGCCAAGGACAGCCTCCTTGAAAGCCATGGTGCTGACTGTATCGAAGGGCAAGGTATATGCCGATAGCCTAAAGTTGGTATCTATCCTGACGTTGTATAAATCGCCTGCTGTAACAAGGTCGCCTCCGAGGAAATCGGGGGGAGAAATGCACTGCCATAGAAGGGGTGAGACGAACAGGCTTAAAACAATGAACTTGAAAAGGCGATTGGGTTTCACATGCTTGGTGAAAAGGCTAAAGCTATTTATCATTGTTGTTGTCATTAATAATCTGATCGTAGAACTGATCGATTGGTGCCACAAAATCTTTGCCGTCGTCGAAAGGAAGAACGGTCATTCCCGATGTTTTAATATATTCGAGAACCGATTTGTTGATCTTTTTTTCTCCAATAATTACCCCGTCGGAATAGTGCGTGGCAAATTTAATCAAGTTCAGATAGTTGGGCTCTTTAATGGGCTCAATATCCTTTTTGCTGATATTCTCCAGTTTAAGCTTGTTTTTCAAACTGCTATTGAGGGGTAAGTCAAATTCATCGTTGTAAACCGAGAACACAACCTTCGCTTTGCTAAAAATAGGATCGTCCTTGTATGTTTTTTTGGCCAGAATGGGTATAAACGAGGTAAACCATCCGTGGCAATGGATAATGTCGGGCGCCCACCTGAGCTTTTTAACCGTTTCCATTACTCCGCGTGCAAAGAAAACGGCCCTCTCGTCGTTATCTTCAAAGTATTTACCGTTTTCATCGGTAAGTATATGCTTCCTGTGGAAATAATCCTCGTTATCAATAAAATACACTTGCATTCTGGCGCTTTGAATGGAAGCCACTTTGATGATAAGAGGGTGATCGGTATCCCCTATCACAAGGTTCATGCCCGACAGCCTGATCACTTCGTGAAGTTGGTTTCGCCTTTCGTTGATTATGCCCCATCGGGGCATAAACGTACGAATCTCTTTCCCTCGTTCCTGAATGGCCTGAGGTAAAACTCTTCCAACTTTCGATATATTCGATTCAGGGAGATAGGGCATTATCTCCTGCGAAACGAATAGTACTTTTTTCCTTTTCATCTTCCCTTGAGTTATCCATCCTATGTATAATTTCCGAAATTTACGGTAAGAGGAGTGTAAGGATGAAATAAAATACAAAAGTATAAAAAAAAAATGACAATTATTTTTATTACCCACCAACCATTTTTCAAATAGACGCATTAAAAGGGGTACGGGGGCGAAGCAGAATATGTAAAACACTTTGTTTTTTTGTCAGACGTAATTTATTGGCCTTGACTTGGATCGTTTCGGACACCAAGCCAGCCAAAACGACAGAAGTGTACTAAATACTTTCCACTGAGCACATACCGATGGCATAACACCAAACAAAGAGAACGGGAAGGGGTCGCTGCGTTGCAGCTGTTTTAATTTCGCTGCAACCTTTTTTGTTAGGCACTAATGAGCAGAACCGACAATAAAATAATTAGCTGTTAGGGGCGCAGTGGGCAAGTGATATATTGTCCTTTGTTCATTTATCCTTCGCTTTTTTATAAAAATTAATTGAACCTTTGTATCTCTTTTTTAAAAGAAAAATAGTCCGTTCCTTTGTGCATATTTTTAAAAGGCATTGCGCCTTAAGTGTTGATATAGGGAATCAGACATGAAAGTTTTTCACACCATATTTCCCCTTGTTCAGTACCTCGACGAGTATAGAGGGAAGTCGAAAATTATTGGCTTTGTTCCCACCATGGGAGCCCTGCATGCAGGGCATATCTCACTGATAGAGGAATCGGTTAGGCATGACAACCTGACCGTGGTTAGCATTTTTGTTAATCCCAATCAGTTCAACAACCCCGATGACTTAAAGAGGTATCCCCGAAACCCTGACAGCGATATTGCCATGTGTAAGCAGGCAGGTGCTTCTGTGGTGTTTATGCCCTCGGTGGAGGTTATTTACCCCGAGCCCGACAAGAGGCTGTTCGATTTTGGAATATTAGACAAGGTGATGGAGGGGAAGTTTCGACCCGGCCATTTCAACGGGGTAGCGCAGGTTGTTAGCAGGCTGTTCGATATTGTCAAACCAAACAGGGCCTATTTCGGCCAAAAGGATTTTCAACAGCTGGCAATCATTAAGCGGATGGTTTGGGATTATTCAATGGATGTGGAAATTATTCCTTGCCCTACGGTGCGCGAATGCGATGGGCTGGCAATGAGCTCGCGAAATACACTGCTGACACCACAACAGCGTGCAAGTGCCCCTTTAATATCGAAAATTCTTTTTGAAGCACGAAACAAAGCGCACTCTCACAGCGTTGATGAATTGTTGGCCTGGGTGGTTGACAGCATAAATCAGGATCCTTTGCTAAGGGTTGAGTATTTTAGCATAGTAAATGCCGAAACCCTTGAGGAGATTACCCAATGGAGCGATGCCCAAAACGCTGTGGGGTGCATTGCCGTGAATGTGGGAGTCGTTAGGCTGATAGACAATGTGCTTTTTTAACCTCTTCAAATAATTTGAAAATGTTAGTCGAAGTTGTTAAATCGAAAATTCATCAGGTGAAAGTAACCGAGGCAAACTTGTACTACGTTGGCAGCATTGCCATTGACGAAGACCTGATGGATGCCGCCAATATTATTGCCAACGAAAAGGTGCAGGTGGTAAACATCAATAATGGCGAGAGGGTAGAAACCTATGTAATTAAGGGAAAAAGGGGATCGGGTGAGATTTGCCTCAATGGTCCTGCTGCCCGAAAGTGTGTGGTGGGCGATGTGGTCATTATTATGGCCTATGCCCTGATGGATTTCGAGGAGGCAAAAACGTTTAAACCTGCCATAGTATTCCCCGATACCGAAACCAACAGGTTGGTATAATTGCCTAATAGAAGTTCAGGTGAAACCCACGTTGAAGAAAAACATACAGCTTGCCCTGTTCCTATTTTTAGCAGCCCTGCTGCTTTTTTTTGCATTTAGGGGTGTCGATTTTAAATCCATTGCCGAAGGATTCAGAGAGGCTAATTACTTCTGGGTTTTCGTTGCACTGCTGGCAGGCATTGCCTCGCATATCGTTAGGGCGCTGCGCTGGCGCTTGCTCATGGAGCCCATCGGGCACAAGCCGCCACTGCTCAATACGCTGGGAGCCCTGATGGTGGGATATCTGACCAACATTGCATTTCCGCGCATGGGAGAGATAGCCCGATGCGGTAGTCTGAAGAAAACCGACAGGGTTCCATTCGAGCCCCTGTTCGGAACGGTTATCGTTGAGAGGGCAGTGGACCTGATTGCACTACTTGTTCTACTGGCCGTTGTTTTCCTCATTCGCATTGAGTTTTTCGGAAATTTCCTGTGGAACGAGGCAATCCTACCCATTGGCCAACGCATCTACAGCATTTTTGTAAACTCCCCTCTGATACCCTTCATGGTCATTGTGGCTATCCTAATGCTAATCGTCCTCATCAGGCGCAATGTATTTGGCCATAAGCTGAATAGCAGGATTACTTCCATTTTCTGGGCGGTAATCGATGGGCTGAAATCGATATACACCATGAAAAAAAGAAGGGCATTCCTGGGCTATACCTTTTTGATGTGGTTCCTATACTGGCTGATGACCTGGTTAATGGTTTTTTCCACAGCACCCACAAGCCACTTGGGGCCAATAGACGGGTTTTTCCTGTTGGTAGTAGGCTCTATGGGAATGGCTGCTCCCGTTCAGGGAGGTTTTGGGGCGTTCCACATAATCACCGCCATGGGATTGGGTATTTATGGCCTTGAACGCGCCCAGGGGCTTGTATATGCCATCATATCGCACGAATCGCAAACACTGCTTGTTATTGTAATGGCTTTGGCCTATTTAGCTTTCCTGTTTTTTAAACGGTCACCCCGCAAAGCGGAGGCAGTTTAAGGAATGGCGAACAAATCTATTTGGGCTGTCCGATATTTTGCCTTTTTTATCCCAATATATTCCGATTTCAATAACTTTGTAGATTGACAAAACTTGATTACTATGGATAAAAGAGAAATTCTTTACGGAAAAATTTTTAGCAAATCCGAGCTGAAAAGGAAATTGGCTTTTTGGCGGTACAAGGATCAGCGTATAGTCATGGTTTATGGCACTTTCGAAACCCTTAAACCCGGAATCATTGACATGATAATGCAGGCTGCAAACCAGGGCGATGTGTTGCTGGTTGCCTTGCGGTCGGACAGGCTGGTACATAAGCAGAAAGGCGAGGGCAGCCCGCAGTTTAACCAGTTTAACCGTGCCTATGTTCTGGCATCGCTTCTGCAAGTTTCGGGTATTGTTGTGGTCGAAGAGAATGAGCTGGGTGGTTTGATAGAGCAGGTTCATCCCTGTTTTACAGCGTTCTGCAAGCATGCCACCGATGGAGAGAAAAAATTGTTTCACAGCGTGGTGGATTGGGGTGGCGAGTTTGCGGAGTTCGATTCTGATAAGGTTCTAACAGAGCCGGTTAGCGTCGAAGGGGAAAAGGCAGACTAAGTACACAATATATGGCCAAGGTAAAGTCCAGCTACGTTTGCCAGAATTGCGGAGCCGAATCGGTTAAATGGATTGGCCGATGCCCTTCGTGTGGCGAGTGGAATACCTACGTGGAGGAAAGGGTGAGCCAGGGCAAATCGCCCAAGGGGCTTGTGGATATTTCGCGCAGTGCGGTTCCAATGCCCTTGAAGGATATTGAAACCAGCAACGAAAGGCGACTTGACACCGGCATCAACGAGTTGAACCGGATTCTTGGAGGGGGGTTGGTCCCCGGGTCACTGGTGTTGTTAGGGGGCGAGCCCGGCATAGGCAAATCGACCCTGGCATTACAGCTGGCCCTCAAGCTTGAACAGCTGAAAGTTCTGTACATATCAGGAGAAGAAAGCGCAAGGCAGGTTAAGATTAGGGCCGACAGGCTCAGCAGTGGCAGTCAGGAATGTCTTATTCTGAACGAAACCCTTTTTGAGAATATTTTCACCCAGCTGCAAAATGTGGAGCCCGACCTGGTGGTTATCGATTCCATTCAAACCCTGTACACCGATACCATAGAGTCGTCGCCGGGTTCCGTTTCGCAGGTCAGGGAGTGCGCAGTAGCACTATTGCGCTATGCAAAAACCACGGGGGTTTCGGTTATCCTCATCGGCCACATCACCAAGGATGGGAGCATTGCAGGTCCCAAGGTGCTGGAACACATAGTTGATGTGGTTTTGCAGTTCGAAGGCGACAGTAATTACCTCTATCGCATTCTCAGATCCATTAAAAATCGGTTTGGGGCAACCTCTGAACTGGGGATATTCGAAATGCAATCATCGGGGCTGGTAGAAGTGCCTAACCCATCGGAGATACTGCTTTCGCATCGCGATGAGGGGTTGAGCGGCGTGGCCATTACCGCCGCCATGGACGGAACGCGGCCGTTCCTCATCGAAACGCAGGCGTTGGTCAGCACGGCTGCCTACGGCACACCACAAAGGTCGTCAACCGGTTACGACTCGCGAAGGCTGAACATGCTGCTGGCCGTTTTGGAAAAACGGGCGGGGTTCCGTTTGGCCACCAAGGATGTTTTTCTAAACCTGGCTGGCGGACTCAAGGTAAGCGATCCGGCTCTGGATTTGGCCATTGTTGCTTCGGTGCTGTCGTCAAATTTCGATTTGCCCATTGCCAGTTCGTGTTGCTTTGCTGCCGAAGTAGGCCTTTCGGGCGAAATCCGACAGGTGAGTCGGATTGATCAGCGCATAGCAGAGGCAGCAAAATTGGGCTTTGAAAAAATTTTTGTTTCAAAATACAGCATTAAGGATGACATAAAACCCGTCAGGGGAATTCAGCTGATGAAAGTGGGAAGGATAGACGAAATGGTGAAATTACTGTTTGGGAAAAACAACGGTTAGAGTAGATAGGAGCCGTAGGCACATCATTTTTTGCAATAGATATTTTCACATTCAAAATAATGCTATCTTGCACAAATTTTAATACACCCGTTTTATGAAAAAACTACTCGGAACACTCTGTTTGGTTCTTTTGGGAACCGCTCTAATTGCACAGGATGCCAATAAGGTTGTGGGCGTTTGGCTCACCCAGTATGGCGACAGCAAGGTTACCATAGCTAAGGACTCTAAGGGCAAGTTCAACGGTGAAATTTCGTGGCTTAAAGACCCTTTGAAAGAGGGCAAACCCAAGGTTGACGACAAAAATCCCGACAAGAAGTTGCAAACCCGACCCATTATGGGTTTGAGAATTTTGGAGGGTTTTGTTTACAACGATAAGAATAAGGAGTGGATTGACGGTACCATATACGATCCCAAGGAGGGAAAAACTTACAAATGCCTTATGTGGTTTGGGAGCGACCCCAACAAACTCTCGGTAAAGGGCTACATCGGCTTTTCGTTTATTGGACGGGAGGTTGTATGGACACGTGATAAGTAGTGCATCCGGTAAAACAAATTTTCTCCGATTTTTTCAGGCTTTTCTATCCCAAGGTCTGTGCTGCTTGTGGCAAAGACCTTGTTAGGAATGAGGAGGCAATCTGTGTATCGTGCCTATATAAAATTCCCTTGTCCCGTTTTTGGCACGACGTGGACAACCCTGTAGCCCAAATATTTTGGGGGAGAGTGGGCATTGAGAACGCCTGCGCATATTTCCTGTTTGCCAAGGGGAGTCAGTACCGCCCCCTGCTTCATAAATTGAAATACAAAGGGCAAAGGGAAATTGGCGTTGAGTTGGGGCTACATTTTGGGCAGGAGCTCAATAAATCGCATTTCTTTGGCAACATCGATTTTGTAGTTCCGGTTCCCTTGCATCCAAAGAAGTTGCGCATAAGGGGGTATAATCAATCTGAAGCCATAGCCGAAGGATTGAGCAAGGGATTGGGCACTCCCGTGTCCACCACACACCTGCTGCGAACTGAGTTTACCGATACCCAAACCCGAAAGACAAGGGTGGAACGAATAAAAAACGTGGCCAATGCATTTACCGTATCCAATGCGGAGGAGATTATGGGGAAGCACCTGTTACTGGTTGACGATGTGATAACTACAGGGGCAACACTGGAAGCGTGCGCCATGAAGTTGCTAGAAGTGGAGGGATGCAGGGTGAGCATTGCCGCATTGGCGCTTGCCTCCAATTAGTGTGAGCCCCATCTGTACCCGTTGGTATCAAACCCCAGCGTACCCAAAATCCTGTCCACCACCGTATCAACCAGTTCATCAATATCCTTGGGCTTGCTGTAGAACGATGGGCTGGCCGGATAAATGGTCCCGCCGGCAAGGGTAATCCTGCGCATATTCTCAATATGAATAAGGCTGTAGGGCGCTTCGCGCACCACAAGTATCAGCGGTTTTCGCTCTTTAAGCATCACATCGGCGCTGCGAGTGATAAGGTCGTTGCCTACTCCCGAGGCAATTCGGCCCATGGTGCCCACCGAGCAGGGAATAACAACCATGGCATGGTAACCGGCACTTCCCGATGCCATGGGGGCAAAAAGGTTGGCGTTGTAGTATCGCTTCAGGGTATCGCATGCGGGCAAACCCTCTCCAAGTTCATAATCCCATACCTGTTGCCCCGTCTCCGAGAGAATGAGAGCAATCTCCCCAATCTGCCCTTTGTACTCGCACAGCTTGTGAATTAACAGCCGGGCATAAACTGACCCGCTGGCTCCGGTTACGGCAATTATCATCTTCATTACGTGTTTCATGGCATCCACTAACGGTGCAAATATATGATAACTTGGTAAAATAAGGGTTTTTGCATGAATGATATTTCAACCAGCTTTAGCAATGAAAAAATTATGAAAATGAAAAAGACTGAATACCTATTTTCAAACATTTAGTTGATTTTTTTTCAATTTTTTTAAAACCTAAAAACCAATAAAATACAAAGGGATATGCAAATATTTGCATATTGATTTTTTCTAACATGATTTTTATCATAAAAAATAAAAAACAAAAATTTTTACAATTGTTCTTCTTTTTTGAGGATTAACCAATGGAAAAGGTACTTTTTTTATAAGCTTTTATTTTGACAATCAGACTATTATTGATTTCAATATTCTGTCTATAATACACAAAACTACTGTTTAACTCAGACATTTTAACCTATGGATGCACTACAAGAAAAAATTAAGGAAGTTGTCGCTCATCACGGTAGGGAACGGCACAACCTGCTGCCTGTACTTCAGGAAGTAGTTGAGCAAGAGCGCTACCTAAGCGATTACGCAATGACCCTTATAGCTGAAGAGATGGGCATTTCGGCTGCCGATGTTTATGGCACTGCCACCTTTTACAGCTTTATGGATACGGTTCCGAGAGGGAAATACCTGATACGGGTGTGTAAAACCATCACCTGCTATATGAAGGGTAAGAATCAAATCCTCATGGCATTGGAAGAGGCTTTAAAAATTAAATTGGGCGAGACAACGCCCGATAAGAAGTTTACCCTTATGGAGACCAACTGCCTTGGCTGGTGCCATAAGGCTCCTGCCATGCTGATAAATGATGATGTTCATGCTGAGCTTACCGTTGAAAAAGTTCATAGTCTCATTAAAGAGTACAAAGAGAGGCCATAACTATTAATTAGAACAGCAATGGGAAAAAACATATTAAAACGCATTGACCTTATTTTTAAGGAAGAGCCCGACAGCAAAAATGTGCTTAAAAAAACACTGAGCAAATCGAATGATGAGCTGATAAACGAATTGATTGCATCGGGGCTCAAAGGGCGTGGTGGAGCAGGGTTCCCCACCGGGCTTAAATGGAAGCTAACTGCAGAGTCGAAATCGACCGAAAAATACGTTATATGTAACGCTGACGAAGGAGAACCGGGAACATTCAAAGATCGTGAAATATTAACTCAGGTTCCCTACAAAGTACTCACAGGGATGGCCGTTTGCGGAAGGATTATCGGGGCGCGCAAGGGTTTCATCTATTTAAGAGGCGAATATAAGTACCTGTTGAAAGAGCTGAATGCCGAGATAAAAAAGTTTCATGCCATATGCGATGAGTTGGGGCTAAAATTCAGAGTCGAAGT
This sequence comes from Bacteroidota bacterium, assembly GCA_029558675.1. Lineage (GTDB taxonomy): Bacteria > Bacteroidota > Bacteroidia > Bacteroidales > Tenuifilaceae > MWFE01. Next base: position 16,689 of record JAKQEF010000061.1, read on the forward strand.
ATTCATGGGCTTTGGAGCCTATATATGCGGAGAGGAGAGCGCCCTGTTCGAATCGATGGAGGGCAAGCGTGGCGAACCTCGGAACAAGCCTCCCTATCCAAGCGATTTTGGCTACCTTGGTAAACCAACCGTTATTAACAACGTGGAAACGTTGGCCCATACGTTTACCATATTCCAGCATGGCACCGACAAATTCAGAGAGTTGGGTGTGAAGGACAGCCATGGTTCAAAACTTTTCTCCATTTCGGGAGATACGCCTACTCCCGGTATTTATGAGCTGGAGCTGGGTATGACCGTTGAGGATTTTGTAAACGACTTTGGCGATGGCGACACAAAGGCTGTACAGGTTGGCGGAGCTTCGGGCTTTTGTGTTCCCCGTAAGAAATTTCGCGAAACCCGGATTGGTTACCAGGGTAAGCTAACCGGTATATCACTACCCACAGGTGGATCAATGATGCTTTTCAACAGCTCCCGATCCATGTATAACCTACTGAGCAATTACCTCGAATTTTTCACCGAGGAATCATGTGGGCAGTGTACCCCATGTAGGGTTGGTACTCAACAGCTGATTGAGGGTATCAGGGCTGTAAAGCGGGGCGAGAAGCCCGCTTCGTACCTCGACAAGCTGCTTGCTTTGACCGAAACCATGAAGGCAACGGCCAAATGCGGGCTGGGACAATCGGTGGCAAATTCGTTCCAATCCATTGTCGAAAATTTTAGAGAAGAAATGATTTACTAAAAAATTCTGAAACGATGACAAGTAAGGTAAATATCACAATAAATGGTACTCCACTGGCGGTGGATAAAGGTACCACAATTCTTGATGCGGCTAAGCTTTTAGGCATTAAAATTCCCGTACTCTGCTACCATAAAGATTTGTGCATAGCTGGTAACTGCAGGGTTTGCGTTGTTGAAGTGGTGGGAGTAAGCAAGCTGTTTGCTGCTTGTGCCACGCCGGTTTGGGAAGGTATGGAGGTGTTGACCAATAGCCTGTTGGTGAGGAATTCACGGAAACACATAATAGAGTTGCTGCTGTCTGAGCATAATGCAGATTGTACCAAGTGCTATAAAAATGGAAATTGCGAACTACAGGATCTCTCCGCTGAGTATAAAATAACTAATCAGCATTTCATCGATTTGGCACATACCAGAGAGTACACCATTGATGATTTTTCGCCTGCCATTCATAAGGACGACAGCAGGTGTATCCGTTGCCAGAGATGCGTGCGCACATGCGACGAGCTGCAAAGCGTTGGTGCCCTTGCTGTGATTAACAAGGGCGATAAGATGAAAATCTCCACCTTTTTCAACAAGTCGCTTAATGAGGTGGTATGTACAAGCTGCGGACAGTGTGTTATTCATTGCCCAACAGGTGCCCTTATTGAACATAACTACATAGAAGAAGTATGGGATGCCATAGCCGACCCTGAAAAGTATGTCGTAGTGCAGACGGCCCCCGCTGTTAGGGTCGGACTTGGAGAAGCTCTCAACCTGTCGGCAGGGGAAAGGGTAACCGGAAAAATGGTAGCCGCTCTGAGGAGATTGGGATTCAACTCCGTATTAGACACCGATTTCTCGGCTGACCTAACCATACTTGAGGAGGGAACCGAGCTGCTACACAGGTTGAAGGCCAATCTGGTAGATAAAGACAATAAAGAACCTCTTCCCATGACGACGAGCTGTTCGCCCGGATGGGTGAAGTTTTTCGAACATATCTACCCCGAAATGTTAAGCCACATGTCAACCTGTAAATCGCCACAGCAGATGTTTGGTGCATTAGCCAAAACATACTATGCCAAAAAGATAGATGTTGATCCGGCTAAAATGGTGTGCGTTTCAATAATGCCCTGTACGGCCAAAAAATTTGAAGCCGATAGACCCGAAATGCGCGACAGCGGCTATAAGGATGTGGACTATGTGCTCACCACCCGAGAATTGGCCATAATGATAAAACAAGCAGGGATTGAATTTGCCGATTTACCGAACGAGGGATTTGATACCATTATGGGGAAATCTACAGGAGCAGGTGTTATCTTCGGAGCTACCGGTGGGGTTATGGAAGCAGCACTGAGAACGGTGTACGAAATAGTTACCGGCCGTGAAGTACCTTTCAAAGACTTGAACATTACTCCTGTAAGGGGTCTTGAAGGTGTGAAAGAAGCCAACGTAAAGATTGAAAAAACATTACCCGAATATAAATTCCTTGAGGGGGTTGAAGTGAAATGTGCTGTGGCACATGGATTGGCCAACGCACGAACCCTAATGGATAGTGTAAAGCAAGGTAAAGCAGATTACCATTTCATTGAGATCATGGCATGCCCGG
>JAKQEF010000070.1 GCA_029558675.1 Bacteroidota bacterium
CCTGAAATTCGATATCGAGGGCGTGGAGGAGGTAAAACGCAAGTTTTTCGGAACCCTTTACAATACATACTCATTCTTTGCTCTCTATGCCAATGTGGATGGTTTCACATACAGCGAACCCGAAGTTCCCATGCAGGAGCGTCCGGAAATTGACAGATGGATTATTTCGCTGCTCAATTCGTTGATTGTTGAAGTGGAGGAGGCGTTAGAGGATTATGAGCCCACCCGTGCGGGCAGGGCCATTCAGGATTTCGTCACCGAAAACCTGAGCAACTGGTATGTAAGGCTCAACCGCAAGCGTTTTTGGGGTGGCGAATACAATACCGACAAGGTAGCTGCCTACCAAACCCTGTACTCCTGCATGGAAACAGTAGCCATGCTGGCTGCACCTATTGCTCCTTTCTATTGCGACAGGCTTTTTATGGATTTGAATTCCATATGCAAAAAGCACGAATCAGAAAGCGTTCACCTTGCTCCTTTCCCCACGTCAAACAAAGCCCTAATCGATAAGGAGTTGGAAGAGAGAATGGAAATGGCCCAGAGCATTTCGTCAATGGTTTTAAGCCTTAGGCGCAAGGTAAACATCAAGGTGCGACAGCCCCTGAGTAAAATGATGGTTCCGGTGCTCAACGAGCAGTTCCGAAAACAGCTGAAAGCCGTTGAAAGCCTTATCCTTGTCGAAGTCAACGTAAAGGAGCTGGAGTATCTGGACGATTCATCGGGGATTCTGGTTAAAAAGATAAAACCAAACTTCAAAACCCTCGGTCCTCGCTTTGGCAAGGCCATGAAAGAGGTCTCAGCGGCCATTGCCGCCATGACCCAGGAAGAGATTGGCCGATGCGAGCAAACTGGCGTCCATACAATAACCATTGGAGGGGTTGCTTCGGAGATCACGCTGGATGACGTGGAAATAATATCGGAGGATATCCCCGGATGGCTGGTTACCAACGAAGGTCGATACACCGTAGCTTTGGATATCACGGTTAGCAAAGAGTTGAAACAGGAGGGGATAGCTCGCGAGCTGATCAACAGAATACAGAACCTCCGCAAGGAGGCAGGATTTGAGGTAACTGACAATATAAAAATCAGCTTGGTTACGCACGAACTTCTTAAGCAAGCCGTTGAAAGTCACGGAGATTACATTGCCGGGCAAACCCTTGCAAAAGAGATTAATCTTGTTGATGCGCTATCGGAAGAGTCGGGTATTGCGATTGAACTGGATGCTGATTTGACCACATCAATTAAAATTGAAAAAATTGTTAAGTAAACTTTGTTTTGTATTGTATTGTTTTATTCACTATATTTAGACAAAATTTTTGAACCATGGCCGAAAAAAGCAGGTACACCGATGAGGAGTTGGCAGAATTCAAAGAGATAATTCTGCAAAAACTCGAGAAGGCTCGAAATGATTACGAGCTGTTGAAAAGTGCCATTACTTTGAGCGAAAGCAATGATACTCAGGATACTTCGCCCACATTCAAAGTGCTTGAGGAAGGGGCGGCAACCCTTTCGAAGGAAGAATCGGGTAAGTTGGCTCAACGGCAATTAAAATTCATGCAGCATCTTGAAGCCGCGTTAGTTCGAATTGAGAATAAAACCTACGGCATTTGCCGCGAAACCGGCAAACTTATTGCCAAAGAAAGGCTTCGTGCAGTTCCGCATGCAACGCTCAGCTACGAGGCGAAAAGTAATCAACGCTGACGATTAATCGGACGGCGAAAAACCTTTTGGAGTGGCTCAGAGTAGCCACTTTTTTTTATAGGTTTGTACGTTAATTTTTCTCACTATCACTATGCATAAAATATCTCTTCGTTACAGAGTGGCACTGCTTATTGTGTTGCTGCTAATAGCCGATCAGGGTTTAAAAATTTGGGTAAAATCACACATGGTGCTTGGCGAACAGCATCACATACTGGGAAACTGGTTCATCATTCACTTCACCGAGAATCCCGGGATGGCTTTTGGAATGGAGTTTTGGGGTGGTAACGGGAAGCTCATTCTCAGCCTTTTTCGAATTATTGCCAGTGGACTAATCTGTGTTTACATATCCTGGTTAATAAAAAAAGGGGCTCCCGTTGGTGTTGTTTTGGGCATGTCGCTTATCCTTGTCGGAGCATTGGGCAATGTCATTGACAGCGCATTCTATGGGCTAATCTTCGGCGAATCGTATTATGAACCCGCCACGTTCTTCCCGCAAGGTGGTGGATATGCCGGTTTTTTACATGGGCGCGTGGTTGACATGCTCTATTTTCCAATTATACAAACCACTTGGCCAAGTTGGATTCCAAAGATAGGCGGGCAACCCTTCATCTTCTTCCGCCCCGTCTTCAATATTGCCGATTCGGCCATTACCATTGGTGTTTTTTACCTGTTGATTTTTCAAAGAAAATTTCTTTTCGAAAAAACTTCATAAATAAGCGGCATGGGGTTAAAACGTTTTGCGCTGATCGTGGCTGGAGGTTCGGGTACCAGAATGGAATCCTGCACCCCTAAGCAGTTCATCCCATTACATGGCTTGCCAATGCTGATGCATACCGTTAAGACGTTTCATTCTCTCAAAACCATTGACTCCATCGTGCTGGTGCTGCCCACGGGTGAAATGACACGCTGGAAACTGCTTTGCAATGAGTTTAACTTTACCATTCCGCTCCGTTTGGTGGAGGGAGGTGAAACCCGCTTCCACTCGGTAAAAAACGGGCTCGCTTCCCTGGGTAACCAGGAGGGATGGGTTGCCGTTCACGACGGGGTTAGACCACTTGTAACGGCAGCATTGATAGAGAAATGCTTCAATGCCGCCCAAAGGGCGGGAAATGCTATTCCTGCCATTAGGGCCACAGACTCAATCCGCATTGGCCAACAACCTAACGATACATCTTCTGCCTCCCGTAGTACAATCTGGATAGTTCAAACCCCTCAGGTTTTCAACTTACAAAAGTTAAAAAGCCACTACTCCGCTCCCTGGAATGAAAACTTTACTGACGATGCATCGGTGGCCGAGGCAAATGGGGAAAAGATTACCCTAGTTGAAGGCGAACGGGATAACATCAAAATAACAACCCCCTCGGATTTGATTTTTGCCCATGTAATTTTAACAAATCGGGGGGAAATGGCTGATAAATAGCAAATGCTGCTAAATAGGGGAACTGTTAATGTTCCTCATTCAAAAAATCTATCAGCTCTTTTATGTTTTTTATATGGTTCTTTTGATTTTTCAGAAGGGCACCTAAAGGGAAATCTTGTTCTTTGGAACTATCAACGCTATCGGAAACAGCAACAGAAGCCCCCTTATTTTGATTATTAACCAATGGATTATAGGATATTTGCTCCTCTTCAAAAAACATTTCGCCCTTACCCACATACAACCAAAGTGGGTTGACCCGAAAGGTGGTGATTAATGACTTAAGAACAGCCGAACTTATCCCTATCTTCCCCCGCTCAATATCGGAATAGGAACCCTGCTGTATTCCAAGAGCCCGGCTAAATGACGCCTGGCTGTGATTAAGAGCTTGCCTCACCTGTTTTATTCGCTCAACTTCGCTCATTTCTATATTCGATTTGAATTTCGTAATGCAAAAAGTATGCTTTGTTTTCTGGACAACGACACTTCTTTCCCTCCCTCAAAATTTGAACCATATTGCTTAACCTGAATTTGGCGCCACAGTGCAATATAGCACACCCAAATATATCAAATTATTTCATTATTGCACCCCTATTCGCCCGTTTGCTCAGCAATCATCGCGCTTAACCGATTGCTCCTAACCTCACGTTTTAACCCTGCGCTTCGCCAACTTACCAAATAGCATGAAGGAAATGGCTTAAAATTTGAGGCATTTCATGCCATATCTGTCCTACTTGCACATGGCAGCGTGTTTTATGCATCGATGAAGAAAACGAGCACAAAAAGTGAGCATTGTCACAGAAAAAAGTGTAATTTGGCCTGTTTTGATATCTAATCACCGGATATGAAGAAGAAAAGCACTTGGGGAAAACAGTATAACAAAGCCCTAAACCTGATTGACCGCAACAATGACCTGCTTGACGAGCTGGTTAAGGACATAGTTGACTTATCCTTTAAGCCCATATTAGTTTTAACGGACGGTGTTGTTGTTCACGCCAATAATGAGAGCGTAAAGCTATTTGGTTTACCAATAAAAAGTTTAAAGGGGAATAGGGTTGAGGATTTGTTTGTTTACCCAACCGGAACTCTACTGGTAAAAATCTTTACCAAAACTTCCGCTCTGAAAGGATATCAGACAGATAATGCCCTGAAATTAGTCAGCATCAGCGGCAAAGAGTGCCGGGTACAGCCCAGAGTAAAAAAGATTCAATGGAAAGGCAAGGCCTCTCTTATGTTCGAATTTAAGAATATCGGGATACAGGAGCGGGCAGATGGCCTTTCGGCTTTTTCGTATGATAACTTAAGGCAGGCACTTCTATTGGCCAAACTCGGTACCTGGGAGTATGATATTTCTGACGGTAAGGCAAGTGTTGGCCAGGAATTCTTTTCAATACTTGGCTACAATGCCAACGACCTGAAAACCAACTCACTGTCATGGGAAAAAGTATTGCATCCCGACTCTTTGCAAGAGTTCTATGCCATGATCAATAACCTCCGGCAAAGCAAAGAGAACACCGGTTATTGGGAATATAAAGCAAAGGATAGTCGGAACGAATACAGCTGGTTAATGGGGGTTTATCAGGTTACGGTATGGGATGCCAACGGAGGGCCTTTAAAGATAGCAGGATTACAGATAGATATCAGCGAATACAAAAAGTGCGAATCGGAGAAAAACGATGCTTTGAATATAATTCATTGTTTTTTCCTTAACTCCAATGATGGAGTTGCTCTTTTTGATGAAAAGGGAGTAACCGTTGAGTGGAACAAAATGATGGAACAAATAACGGGTATTAAGCGGGATAAGATAATAGGAACGATTATATGGGATAATCAGGAATCATTGCCCTACAATATGAATACTGCTGATAATTTTATCAGACGGCTTAAAAAGACAATTTTGGCCATTATACATACGGGAGTTAATCCCATGGAAGGGAAAACGTGCGAAACAACCGTTGCTTTCAAATCTGGCGAAATTAAGTACGTTCAGCAATCCTGTTTTTTTATCAAGCAAAAAGCGGAGTTAATTTTCGTTACAACCCTTCGAGACATAACAGAGTGTAAAGGCAACAGCATAAAAATTGAAAAGAGCGAAGAACGGTTGAAGCTGGCCATTTCGGCAGGGAATGTAGGTTTTTGGGATTATGATTATACCACAGGAGAGGTTTTCATTTCTCCTATGGCATACACCATTTTTGGATACCTTCCCAAGGAGATTGAACCCGCCGAAGAGCTGTATGAGAAAATAATTCATCCTGATGATTATGATGAAGTAATCCAGCGTCTAAAAACATTTTTCATTTCGGGTGAGGTGCTTGAAATGGAGCTGAGAATTCGTAAAAAGGGTGGTGAATATACTTGGATCCATTCCAAGAGCCGAATTGTCCGCGATGAATACGAGAATAAGCTGAGAGCAACCGGAACAATAACCGATATTTCCGGCCAAAAGAGAATTGAATTAGAACTACGACAAAACAAGGAAGACCTTACCCAGATCCTTAGGCAGCGCGAACTCCTGTCGGAAATTTCATTTGTCCTGAATACCAACGCTCAATTCAATCAAAAAAATGAAGAGGTATTGAGGATGATAGGAGAGTTTTTCGATGTGAGCCGGGTGTGTATCTTTGAAAATGCACCTGAAAAAGATAAAACATTGAAAATAAGCGAATGGCATAATCACGGCATTAAAGCTCAACTTGGCAGTTGCAATAATATGCCACTATCTGCCCTCCGGGAAGCCTTTAAAGACAAAGAACACCTCATAACAAACGATATAATGCAAGACCTTCCTGCTGTTTTTGCCGATCGGCCGACTATGGGTGAGGTAAAAAGTTTTCTGCTCTTTCCCCTTTGCATGGCAGAGAAAAACTATGGTTACATCAGCTTATCGGAATGTAAGGATAAGAGGAACTGGGTTGAAACAGAGATCAGCCTTTTAAAAACCATATCAAACGTAGTTGCCTTTTCCTTTGAGCGCGAAGCATCACAAAAGCAGGTGGAACTGAATGAAAAAAGGTATAAAGAGTTAACTGAAATATTACCTCAAATCGTTTTCCTCATAGACAAGGATGGGAAAGTCGATTTTCTTAACCTAACAGGATGCCGTTTCTTTGGGGTCACCAAGGAACAGGTCGAAAAGGGCTTGTTTGTTTGGGATTTCTTCCCCCAACGCGAGGTGATTAAGATGAGGAATGCGATTGAGCGCATGGCAACCCTCTCTGAACTTAAACCCATCCGTATTGAGGCAAAAACTGCCGAAAATAGCATTAAGCCCATGGTTTTCTATGTACGTCCTCGCATTAAGGGAGGAAAGGTTGTCAATTTTTCAGGTATAGCCCTGAAACCTGAATAATGATGGATGGCTCACTCCGGGGCTTAAAAATGTCTCTTTTTTTTATCTTTGCAGCGTTAACTCTCTGGTCAAAACAGATTGATATGAAATATGTTATTATTGAAGTCAACGATAAAACTTCCCAAAAGGAATTTTTAACTCTGCCCATCAGGTTATATAAGAACAATCCTAATTGGATAAGGCCTTTGGATATTGATGTTGAAAACGTTTTCAATCCCAAAACAAACAAGCATTTCCGCAATGGCGAGGCCATTCGCTGGATTCTAAAAAGTAGCTCCGGCGAAACTGCGGGTAGGGTTGCCGCTTTTGTTGATTACTCTGCGATTAAATCAAATGCACAGCCAACGGGTGGCATGGGTTTCTTTGAGTGTATCCACTGCCAAACGGCAGCCGACATGCTGTTCGATGCGTGCCGCAATTGGCTCATGGCAAAGGGTATGGAGGCAATGGACGGCCCCATAAACTTTGGAACCCGGGAACACTGGTGGGGCTTGCTCATTAAAGGCGAGTATGAACCAAACTACTGCACGGTGTATAGCCTTCCCTATTATCCTGAGCTTTTCGAACACTACGGGTTTAAAGAGTATTTCCAACAGCTGACATACCATATGCCCGTATCGGCAGATAGAATCGAGCCAGTGGTATGGGAAAAGGCTAAACGAATTGCCCAAAACCCTGAGTACAGGGTGGAGTGCATTTCGCGAAATAATCTTCAAAAATATGCCGACGATTTTGTTGCCATTTTCAACAGGGGCTGGGAAAAATTTGCTGGTGTTCCAAAAATGTCAAGGGCACATGCACTGGCACTGCTAAAAACCATTAAACCCATTTTAGATGAGAGGCTAATAATCTTTGCATATCATCTCAACGATCCCATCGGGATGCTGGTGATGGTACCCGACCTCAATCAGGTGGTGAAGCACCTCAATGGCAAGTTGAACTTTTGGGGCAAACTGCGACTGCTTTACCTGCTTAGGGTGAAAAAGGTATGCACACGGGCACTAGGGCTTGTCTACGGGGTTGTACCCCAGTACCAGGGCAAGGGTATCGACGGAGCGCTGATTGCCCACTTCGCCAGCTATGCTCTTAAAGATGATTACCCATATAGAGAGATTGAGATGAACTGGATTGGTGATTTTAACCCAACCATGCAAAAATTGGTGGAGCAAATTGGCGCCGAAGTCCGCAAGGTACACGTAACCTATCGTTATATGTTCGATCCCAACAGGGTGGTTACCCCACCCGACAGGGTGAGTTAGGGTACGATATTTGCTCCCTTTTGCAATTCGATATTCCGAAATACGTTTATCTGTGTGTTCAGTAATCGTGAATGAAATGAGAACAAAACTTTTTCGTCAACTCTTAGCTACCTCTTTACTATTGCTTGGAGCATTCGAAGGCGTTGGACAACGCGACATTGAACCAACACTGCTTTTTTCCGATACCGTTAACTACAAGTTTTCAGGCGAATGGCAATACCTTTCCACCGACATTTACCTTCTCAATGGCGAAAAGTTTAACGTGTTGATCAACGAGCTGGATTTCGTGAGAAATAATCCCGAAGCCCCAAAAAGGCGTTCGCGGCGAACTGGGGCTTCGGAAGAGTACCTCGAGTACCTGTTCATCACTGCACGATTGAAGAACGTGCGTTTCTTTGGCGATAATGATGTTACATATCCCCTTTACAACTTCCAGATATCCAGAGATAAAGATCAAAAGTACAGAACCTATGTGAGCGACAATATTGACAACATCAGAATAATTGACAACCTCCCGCTTTACTCGGCCAGCGATTTTATTGATGCCGAAATCAACGTGAGGGCTATTACCAACAACGATCGCGATCAGATATTGGGATTGGTGGCATCGCAACTGCAGAACCTATCACGATTGACCACACCCACCAATGCCCTGTTGGGCATAATTGGCGAGTTCGGCAATTTTATAGAGGCCAATACCAAGAAAAAG
>JAKQEF010000071.1 GCA_029558675.1 Bacteroidota bacterium
GGTTGATGGGTTACATTGAAAGTTAAAAAAGAAGTTTCTGTTTCATACCCCAAAGATTTTTTTATACCTTTATAAGGTGTAAAAAAATGGGGTATGAAAAACAGAAGTGCTTGGGTTATTGTAGTTTTGTTGCCACTACTCTTTCCCATTCCTTTGATTGGGCAATCGCCCATGCCCTCAATCAGGGAGATGAAGTGGGGCCGCGATTATAATCTCCACGTAAAACTCTCCAACGACAGCAACTATGTAATGGATGTGAGGGGGCTTTACCATACCGGCGATCAGGTGTTTGACCCTGACAACGAGAACGCCACCTACTACCCGGTGAGCTTGGATGAGGAGTTTATCAATTACATTAAGCACCGGAAACTTGAGCAGGAGAATCAATTCTCGGTCGATTCTTTGTCCAGGCAGCAGCCCAAAACTTTATGGTCAGCCCTTAACAGGACTTTGGGTAGTGGATACATTCATTTTGTAAACTGCCTGGTTTACTCCATCGAATCGAACCACCTTTACCTGGCTGATCCCATAATGAAGCGGCCGATAACCACCTGGAAGCCCAAGCCACAAACCAAAACGTACAAGCGAACCAAAGATTGGGAATACTACATCCCTTACGATCAGAAATTGGCCATTAAAGAATACAAAAAGCGGAAAAAAGAGGGCGATCTGCGAGATTTACAGGGAGTTCCCGGAAAATTCATAGACCTTTTCTTAAACACCTCACAAAAGGAGTATGATCAGCTGAGGCAGGAAAATAAAAGGATGATCTTAGCCCAAATAGATTTGGTAAGGCTTTTGCTTGGGGCGAAATACCTGGGCGTCGACCAGATTAACTTTATTCAGAATCGCGTTACTACAGCCGTATTGCTGTATAGCCTAAGCAATCTGCCCTCAGTTATTATTTTCGACGACTATAACGCGGCGGTGGCCATGACATTGGATAGTTCGGGGTATAAAATTGATTACGTGGTTTTCAATGATTTCGACAGGATTTCCACCGAAGAGCAGGACAGAAGAATCGGGATGATCGAAGCAATGATTGAAGCCATTAACGAGGCCAACGATAGGGTATTTAAAAAGAAACTTTCTTCCTACTACGGGCAGTAAAACCATTCTACAGGGGAATTGAAGCCCCAACCTAACAAAAATCATACCTACCCAATTGAAACAATAGGCACGTACACCAAATTGTTCGAAAATTTATTAATTTTGTAACCTGCAAAGAATGATTGGCAGGCAAGAATATTTTTAAAAAAAGCGTTAATAATGACCATAGGTAAACGGGAAAAAATAGTTGATTTGCTCAAAAGCGACAAGATTGGTAAAGAGGTGTCGGTTAAGGGTTGGGTTAGAACCCGAAGGGGTAACAAAAACGTTGCATTCGTTGCCCTTAACGATGGCTCGACCATACACAATATTCAGCTTGTAGCCGATGTTGAAGTTTTTGGCGAGGAGTTTTTGAAGGATGTGAGCACGGGAGCATGCATTGGGGCCATGGGGAATTTGGTGGAATCGTCAGGAGCAGAGCAGCCCGTTGAAATTCAGGTAAGGCACATTGAGATTTACGGCAAGGCCGATCCCTCCGTATATCCCCTTCAGAAGAAAGGGCATAGCCTTGAATTTCTGAGGGAAATAGCCCATCTGCGTCCGCGCACCAATACTTTTGGCGCTGTGCTTCGCATTCGCCACGCCATGGCATATGCCATTCACAAATATTTTAACGACAAGGGTTTTTACTATATCCATACCCCCATCATCACCGGGTCCGATGCCGAGGGTGCAGGCGCCCTTTTTAAGGTTACAACGCTTGATATCAATAATCCTCCCCGCTTGCAGAACGGAAAGGTTGATTTTTCTCAGGATTTTTTTGGGAAGGAGGCTAAACTTACGGTATCGGGTCAGCTGGAAGGAGAGCTGGCAGCCCTGGCACTTTCAGAGATTTACACCTTTGGGCCTACTTTCAGGGCAGAGAACTCGAACACCCCCCGTCACTTAGCCGAATTCTGGATGATTGAGCCTGAAATGGCATTCTACGAGATAAGCGACAACATGGATCTGGCCGAAGATTTCCTCAAATACCTTACCCGCTACGCCCTCGAACATTGCAAAGAGGATCTGGAGTTTTTAAACAAAATGTGGGATAAGGAATTGATAGAG
>JAKQEF010000081.1 GCA_029558675.1 Bacteroidota bacterium
ACCTTACCTACTACGCACCAACGCCCGATGAGCTGCTATTCAGGGCAACCGGCAATCCCGATGATGTAGTCGATCGCTTTTTAAAAGCCATCAGAATGAATCCCAACATGAAGATGAGGCTGTACCTTCATCTGATGCCAAATGAGGAGGTGGGTGAAATGGAGATTATTCCAGTTCAGGAACTTACCGTTTTGTCCGACGTTTCGGATATGATGCATACACGCTACGTCAGGCTCAATGAGGGTGACTTGGTGTCACCGTTCTGTGTGCTTTGTACAGCCAACGATGAGCCCGATTACGGATTTGATCTGGGCCTTTTCGAGGATAACAACACACCCTTCGGGGCTAAGTATGGCTTTGGAGTTCAGCCTTTTGGCGATCCCAACCTTGAGTATGGCAGTCAGGCACCATTCCACATGGGCTTTTACCACGAGCCACGGATTGTATTCTTTTTTGGCCCTTTCCTTAAGAAAACCATGCCTGAGTTTAGGATTTCGCTTTGCAAAGCCTTAGCGGAGTTTGCCTTCTCCTCGGGCAATGACTACTGGGGCTACCGCTTCATGGGTTGGGGTATGCATTACCTGGGTGATCTGTCCATGCCCTACCATGCTGCGCCACTTCCGGGGGTGAGTGCCTTGAAAATGATTTGGACCAACATAAAAGCCATTTTGGGGTTCCCCAAAAGCAAGGATAATGCTGTTCAGCTGGTATCCAACAGGCACTCGGTGCTGGAGCAATTCCAGTGGCAGCAGTTAAGGGATGCCTATGCCAATGGCTACGAAAGCCATCCCATGATTATGGCACTGAAAAACCCCGTTGAGTTCGTGGAATACAACGACGACTTTGCTGTTAAGGTTGTGGCAAAGGAATCGGTGGGCAGGGCAAAAAAGGTGGATAAATGCCTTAAAGAGTGGATGCCGCACAAGCTGGTCTCCGTTCCCGAATTTGAAACGCCCGGATCGCCCGAATTGCTTAGGGTTGTCGAATTGGCAAGGCAGGAGAATGGCGAAGAGGCAGTTGAGGGCATGACCCTTATGCTGGCCGACATATTCCGTTCGTACAGCATGCACATGAAAAGCTTTTTCAGGGCTATAATGAACAAAGAGAATAGCATTGCACAAGCGATGCCATAGCTGCCAATGGTTTAAAAAATACTGATTTTGTTTATACCGTGTGCGGATCGAAATCGGGATTGAAGGCACTGTTTGCCACTATTTTGCCCGTTTCGGAGTTGATGTAACCCTTGATGAATTGGGGTGGGAGTAGGTACACATCCTCTTGATCTTCATCTAACTCATCGAGTTTTTGGCTGATTAGCTGCTCAACGGTGGACATGTTTTTCGATTGGGAAACCTGCTCGAGATACTTGTTGTACACGCTTTTAGCAATACCAATAAGGATGACATATTTCCCGTAAAGTTTGCGTACACTGTGCTTATATTGCAAATCCGATTTGTCGTTGGTAATGGACTCAGCCGTTTTGTAAAAGCTATCGGAGAACCGAAATCCTTCGGCAAGAATTTTTTTAGCCACATATTCCTCTTTGGTAAAGTGCATAAACAGTACCTGAGTGGTTATATCTTCAACTAAATATTGAAGCACATCATCGTCAAAGAGTTTACTTGGGGGTGGCTTTGTATCCTGTTCCTTCAACAACCGCCTGATAAGCATGGCAACTTTTTCCTCGTCCAATCCTGGGCCGAGATGGATTTGGTTGCTCATTAACCTTTCAATCTTCGCATTCTTTCTATGAAGTTGAAA
>JAKQEF010000086.1 GCA_029558675.1 Bacteroidota bacterium
CATATTTTGCAACTTTTGGACGAGGACACAAAGTAAAGAGAATTTATCCATTTCAGGCGGAGGGACATCTTTTTGTCCTTTCGCTTGAAAAAAAATTAATTCATGCCCTCAAAAAGTTGCATTTATTAGTTGAATCTAAAGGTTGAAAAAATGAAGCCTATAGTGAATGGTTTTTCAATGAACGAGAAACAGCGATATACACGCTATTTCATTGCGCCTATACAGCTGAAATTGGACGGATAGGTGCAACCGGGTTGCGTACTATCTTTTTATAGCATGTGTAAAACTATAAAATTTTTTTAGATAAACAAAAGCCTAACCTATTAATCGTCAAAAGGACTTTTAATACACTGAATGCTTTTGGCAGTTACGTGGGTAAATATGTCTGTTGTTTAGCTGCTTTGATGCCCTAAAAGTTCTTGGATGCAGCGCAAATCGGCACTCGCCTCAAGTAAATGCGATGGGAAATTGAGAATGGATTGTTGGTGTATGGCAAACAAAAATCCCTGTGCAAAAAGTTGTGGCACAGGGCATTGTTGACCTACCAGGACTCGAACCTAGACTAACAGAACCAAAATCTGCTGTGCTGCCATTACACCATAGGTCAATCCAAATAAATTTTGGCGGTGCAAATATAGATTCTTTTTTTTGAGTAACAAAAAACCCTACAATTAATCTCTATTGCTCTACCAGCTCATCTCCTTTCATAACCCATGTTTTGCCAACCAATTCATCGGGCCATTTAAATGTGTGGTCTTGATCGGTACTTATGAGCATTTCAACACTTTTGTCTAAATAAATGCCTTTCCCTTCGGGAATATTTATGGTTATGGATACTTCCTGAGCCCGCCATTTATCGCCTTTCGATAGGAAAAAGTAAGGGTATAGGTTAAGCGTTGAGCCATCCAGCTCATACTTTAAAGATATTCTCTTGGCGCTATTCCGGGCCGACAGCTTTGTTCCCCCCCTCGACATTTTTACCACAACCATTTCAAATTTTTCGCCTGATGCTTTGCCAAAGTACAACTTGGGTTTCCCGACAACGGAGGTGGTTTCGTTATCGATTGCCACGGTATAGTGATCAAATCGTATGGGTTTTTCAGGAATTACAAGAGTAGAATCAAGGGGCTGGGTTTTTAAAGTAAGCGTTTTGATTTCCGTTTCCGAAGTGATAAGTTCAGTTTGCTCTTTAACACTTTCACGTATGGTAAAACTTCGGGCTTGCATAAACACTACAAAAGCCAGTACCAAAAACGAGACAATCCAGGCCGATGCAGATAAAACGAAAAATACACTATCCCGCACCTTAAAACGTAAAACCATTCGAAGTCCCACATAAATAATGGCGAGAAGGGGTATGGCCACTATAAGAAAAACGGGAATGGAAACCCACAGCATGGATCCCAGGTCGAAGGTTGATCTTAAGAATTCACTCAATGCCAATTCGGTGTAGCTGGGCGAAAACTCAGAAATTACAACTCCTCCAAAAAATATTGAGCCAATGGCTGCAGTAATACCAAGCAGGCCGACGCAGATAAAAGCTATGGCCAGGATTACCCCAATAGCCTTGAAAAGACCCGCCAAAGCAACGCCTAGGGCGATGAATATTTTTCCAAAAAATGAAAATATCTTTTCAAAAAAGGTTGAAACATTCCGTTTGTTCAGGTTCTCTTTCACCTGCTGGTACTCTCTCTTTATGTTCTTTTCAAGGTTATCGAAATTAATCGCTTCGCCGCGCATTTCCATTCGCTGGCGGGTGGTTTCGGCCTTAGGCAAGGATATCCAGAAGATAATATAGGCCAAAAGCCCAAATCCATTGGCAAAGGTTAGTATGATAAACAGGATACGGAACACCAATGGATCAATACCGAAATAGGCTCCAAGTCCGGCACCTATACCGGCTATGGCAGCATTATCGGGATCCCTGTAGAGCCGTTTTTTGGTATCGCTTTTATAGGTTTTGCTATCGCTTTGGCTTGTGGTTTCACCCTCGTCGCTGACAATTTGTTCGGGTTCGCCCAAAATGGCTATCACCCGGTTCACCATATCTAAAGTTATGACTTGGGAACGACCAAGCATCTCGGTCAATAGTTCACCTGCCCTTTCCTCAATGTCATTCACTATTTCATCGGTTTCGCGAGAATTGCCAAGGTGATTTTTCAGGGATTTGATATACCCTTCCAAAGCGTCAAATGCATCCTCTTCAATGTCGAAGGCTACTCCACCAAGGCTTATTTTCACTGTTTTCTTCATGTTGTCGTTTGTTATAGGTTGTTTCTAATGGCATTCACGGTTTCTACCAGCGTATCCCATCCCGATTCCAACTCGGTCAGAAATTCTTTCCCCTTTTCGGTAATGGAATAGTATTTACGCGGAGGGCCTTGAGGCGATTCCTCCCACCGGTAGCTCAGCAACCCGGCATTCTTCTGCCGGTTCAACAGGGGGTACAATGTCCCTTCTACCACTATCATTTGCGACTCTTTGAGCTTATTAATCAAATCGGTGGTGTAGGCATCCCCACGCGAAAGCAAGGATAGTATGCATAGTTCAAGTACCCCTTTACGCATTTGAGCGTTGGCATTTTCAACTTTCATTGCAGTATGATTTTATGTTTTTATTCGTCCTGGAAAGATCTTCCAATGTTCTCAGCATTTACCGGCTCTCCCTTCATCTCAAGTTTTTCGGCCACAGTTAATGCCTTTGGTATTGCTATCCAGAGTATTATGTAAATAAGCAGTCCTCCTCCTCCCCAAAAGAAGATAATGATAAACAGAACCCTGATTAATGCTGCCTCAATATTCCAGTAATATCCTAACCCGGAACAGACGCCGGCAATTACTGAACCGTCAGGATCCCTGTATAGTCGTTTTTTGACCCTTTCGCCACCGTGGAACGATCCTGTGGTGTTTGTGTCATCGTTGCTCTCCATGTCTGATGGCTCTCCCATTATCCCGATTACACGGTTTACCTCGCTTAGGGTAATAACCATATCGGGTGAGGTTAGCCTTTCTTTAAAATGTTCGGCCATCCTGCTCTCAATATCTGCCATAATTTCCCTGCGATCCTTATCCGAACGGAAATGGATTTCGAGCTTATTAATGTAGGCGGACAAGCGGTGGTAGGCATCTTCTGCAAGGTGGAAGACCATACCCCCAAGACTCACGGAAATATTTCTTTTCATTTTTATTATACATTGTTAAGAATAGTAATTTTTTTCTGCAAATATAAATAGTAAATTAATACCATGCAATACATAGTACATATTTTTTAAAAATATTTGTTTTTTTTAAGTAAAAGAATATCTTTTAATTACAGACATGCGGAATTTATTGTAGGTACTTTTTCTTAAAAACCCTATCTTTATAGTAATAAAAATTGCACGTTATGAACAGTAAAGGCATACTGAATAAAATGACCTTTGTGAATAAAGGTAGTGAGTTCAATATAATTCCGAGCTATGAGTTGGAAATGGGCTCAACAAAGCTTGATTTAGCGGATATTATAGACAAATCTATAAATCTAAGATTTTTAAACAGAATTACTTGCATTAGCTGCGGTAGGGATACTAAAAAATCGTACGGACAGGGGTATTGTTATCCCTGTTTTATATCAGTACCTCAAACGGAAGAGTGTGTTTTCCGCCCTGAGCTTTGCAGAGCGCATGAAGGGGAAGCGCGCGACATGAAATATGCCGAACAGAACTGTTTGGTTGACCAGTACGTTTACCTGGCGTTATCGGGAGGGCTTAAGGTAGGAGTCACACGGTATCATCAGGTACCCATTCGGTGGGTAGATCAGGGTGCAGTAAGAGCCATTAAGGTAGCCATTGCACAAAACAGGTATCTGGCCGGTTTGATAGAGGTTGAACTGAAAAAAATATATGCCGATAAAACCAACTGGCGCAAAATGCTGATGGGCAATGATCCCCGGAAGGATTTGACTGAAAAGAAACGGATGGCCATAGAATATATTGAAAGGCAAGGGCTTAGTTTTCGCATAGCTGATGATAATGAATATTCAATTCAGTATCCTGTTAAATCGTTCCCCTCAAAAATCACCTCCCTTAACCTTGATACCGATCCTGAAATCAGCGGAGAGATTGTGGGGATTAAAGGGCAATACCTAATCTTTGCCGAAGGCCGTGTGCTAAACATTCGAAAATTTTCAGGCTACCACGTGGAAATCGACACTTAGTCGATTTCCGGTACGCAGTGGGTTACAACCGATGCAAAGGGCTAAGCATTATCGGTGTTAGCAGTAATGTCGGTGGATAGCTTCAAAATTTTGTAAACCTCACCGTTGGCATCGTGAATAGGGGTATATGTTTCATGGAAGGTATAATTCTTTCCGGCGATCGTAAAGCAGGTAGTTTGCTTTTGGATATGGCCATTGCGGAGGTTGGCCCAAAATTCACTGTAACTGCTCCTTTGCTGATCGCTCATCACCAAATTTTCTGAATGATGCCGCCCAATGGCCTCTTCGCGCTTAATCCCCTGTAACTCCAGATAAGCTTTATTCACATTGACAACATAGCCATTGATATCATACTCAGCAACATAAGAAGAGGCATTGATTGCCTCAAGAAGCCCTTCCATCTCAGACGCTTTTCTTGCCGATTCCTCCTGAGTGGCCTGCAGCTCTTCCATATTCTGCCTCATCTCTTCCTCTTGTGTTTTCAATATCTCCGATTGTTCCTGAGAGACCCGAAGCAGTTCAGCAGTTTTCTGATTTATTCTCACTGTTCGCAGGGCAGACGCAATGCTTTCGGCCATTTTTTCCATAAACTCAATCTCGTGGGGAAGAAATTTTTTGAGGGAAGCCAGTTCGATGACACCCAGCACATCCTCATCGATTTTAAGAGGTATAAGAAGAACTGAATTGGGACGGGCTCCGCCAAGTCCCGAGGTAATTTCTATATAGTTGTCGGGTACTTCCAAAAGGTAAATGGTTTCTTTCTCCACAGCACACGACCCCACAAGACCTTCACCCTCTTGAAAACTTCTTTCGATATACCTTATCCTATCGTAGGCGAATGCCGAAACCAAATCGTAGGTTACTTCTCCCTGGTTTTCGTTGGCAATAAATAATCCACCAAGATTTGCTTTTAAATACCAAACTATATTCTTTATCAGCTCATCTCCTAATTTTAACAGGTCATCGTTATTCTGTCTAAGAATTTCAGCAAATTTGGCTAATCCTTCGTTTATCCAGGATCTCTTTTCTTCTTCATCCTTTCGGTTTTTCTCCTCTTCACGGGCTTTTTTCAGGCTGTCGCGCATTTCGATAAGCGATTTTCCTAAAACATCATCCTCATCGAGGAGATCCAAATCTTTATCCAGTTCTCCCTTGCCAATGCTTTTGGCAAATTCGGTTTTAACCAGTAGCCCATCAATTGACAATGAGAGTGCTTTTGCCATTACCGATATTTCGTCACTGGAGTTAAAGTCGAAATAAAATGAGGTGTCAATTTTTCCTCTGGCTAACTGCGAAAGCATATCGGTAACTTGTTTAATGGGCTTGGTTATATTATTGGCCAGATAAAAAATAATGAGTATCAGTATAAGCAAGCCACCAACACCTACTATAATACCAACGTTGAGATTACGATTGGCTTCGGTCAGGATAACATTTTCGGGGACCATAATGCCCAGCGACCAGGGAGTTTGAGTTCTACCTATGACAATTGGAGAAAATGAGTAGTACATTTTTTCTCCATCACCATTAAATGACGTGAAGTTAAATTTTTCACCCTTTTTTATTTTTTCCAATATTCGGTATTGGGAATTGAGCTGTGGATAAACCTCCTCAATGTTTTTACTAAATAATGTAGAATCGGGATGGGC
The DNA here is from genome assembly GCA_029558675.1 of Bacteroidota bacterium. GTDB lineage: Bacteria > Bacteroidota > Bacteroidia > Bacteroidales > Tenuifilaceae > MWFE01. Next base: position 5,844 of record JAKQEF010000086.1, read on the forward strand.
AACGAACGTTCCGTTGTATGAAATCAGAAAGGCATTGCTTTGTGGGTAAGGTTTAATTTCGCAGATTAAATTTTGAAAACGCCCAAGGAATAGGTCGATGCCAACAAGTCCTATGAATCGTCCGTTTACAAACATGGGAGTTGCCAGCGAGGTCATCAGCCCTCCTTTTTGCAATGCCGACAGGTATGGCTCAAGAATGGTTTCCTTTCCCGCATTTTTCAATATGGCATATGTTTCGGGATCGCCGGTTAGGCTGCGCTTTTCGTACTTCGATAAAAGGTTGCCATTTTCGTGGTAGAAAATTTGAATCCATCTACCGTATGGCTTATCCCAATCGGGATAGAGGTATGTAAATTCCCAGCTGTCCCAGATGGCATCAATATGCTTATTGTCGGTTATGATTTGCTTATACATTCCCATGATTAGCTCTCTCCACATATCGAAATCCATCCTTTTATGTTCCAGAAATGCTCGTGCGAGAGTCCGTGTAATAGTAATATCGCTATTCAGCCAGTTTTCTACAACAGCCGCATAGTTATCAGTATGAGAGTTGGTCAATTTAATAGCGCTGTTATACAAATTCTTTTTACCCGACAGGCTGAAATAGCCAATGGTAAGAGAGAATAAGATTACCGATGTGCCCAGAATCAATACTAGTATTTTCTGGCGAAGTGAGAGTTTAACTTTCATTGCCGTTGTTGTATGGAAATAAACAGGGTTTTAAAACCATAAACATAGTAAAAAAAAACATACTTAATTCTGCGTGTCTTATCGATTTGCTAAATATGACCTGTAAGTTGGGGCAAATCTAATTATATCGTTATGATTATTGATAGAATATTGATAAATTTGAGCCCTTCAAACTTGTGGCATCGACACTAAATAGCATGGTAACCAACGATAGTAGCGATAGGGTTAAGATATTAAAATCCATCCAGCTGTTTAGCGCTATGGAAAACGCTATGCTGATGGAAATATCCAAGTCGTTAACTACCGTAAATCTTAGAAAAGGTGAGGTTTTATTTAAGAATGGAGATCTTGATTACGCTCTTTATCTCATAGAGAAAGGAAAGGTAAAAGTACACGTTGGAACCCATATATACGCTTACTTTGGGAAGAATCAGTATATCGGAGAGTACTCACTTTTGGACTCATCGCCCCGTAGCGCTTCGGTAACAGCAGTGGACAACACCCAGCTGCTACGTTTCGACCAGAAGGATTTTTTAAACTTAACAGATGAACAGCCCGAAATATCCCGTTCGCTTCTCAAGGGATTGGTACACAGGCTTAGAGATTACAACACCATAGAAGTTGAGCTTACCAAGAAGAATATCGAAGTTGAGAAACAGAGGAAAGAGTTGGAAAGGCAGCGCATGGAATTGGAATCGCTTAACTCTACAAAGGATAAATTTTTTGCCATCATTGCACACGATTTAAAAAATCCATTTAGCACAGTTTTGGGCATTAGCGAATTGCTTGCCCGTGAGTTTGAGTCGTTTGACCCGGGAAGCCTTAAAAATTTTATAACTCAGATTTACAAGTATTCCAACAACACATACAACTTGTTAGAGAACTTGTTGCAGTGGTCAATGCTGCAAACCGGCCGTATGCCTATGCGTCCGTCCATTGTCAATGTAATGGATATAGTTCAGGAGAATGCTGAATTGCTTTCCGGGAATGCAAAGCAAAAAAATATTCGAATTACCATTTCCAAGAGTAGCGACTGCTATGCTTATATCGATGTAAACCAGATTACCACGGTCGTTAGAAACCTGCTTTCCAATGCCATTAAGTTCACAGAGATCAATGGAAAGATTAATATCAAAGTGAAATCTAAAAACGGGTTCTGGGTTGTATCGGTTGAGGACAATGGGATAGGCATTGCCGAAAAAGACATGAATCGTTTATTCCTGCTGGACTCCAACCCCACCACCATCGGGACTTCTCAGGAAAAGGGAACTGGACTGGGCTTAATTCTATCCAGGGAATTCGTTGAGCGCAATGGGGGGAAAATATGGGTGCAAAGTCAAATGGGGATTGGGACAACCTTTTCTTTTACCGTACCCAAAGCCCAAACGGAGCATACCACCTAAACCATATTATCATACTCAATAATTAGCAAATGGCCACTGGGCACTACATTTTAATGCCCAGAATGGTTACATCGTCAACCTGAAACGAACTTCCCATCCAGCTGCCGAAGGCATTATATAATATCTCCTGTTGCTCCGCAAACAGTTTTGTGCTGTTTGAAATGATGTTGTTTTTCAGCTTCACCGATCCGAACTTGCTGTTTTTACTTCCTCCAAGTTGGTCGGCAAAGCCATCGGTTGCGAGGTAGATGGTGGCACTGGCGTTTTGAAGCGAGAAGCTGTGGTTTGTGAAAGCACTCATTCGGGGCGACTGCCCAACGGGCATTATATCTCCGTTGATTTCGTATAAAACCCTGCCATTTTGAGAAATCTGCTTTGCAGAGCCCTTAATATTGTCAAACGTAGTTTCATCGTCCGATACAATCCATAGTGGAATTTTTGCTCCGGCATACTGAAGTTCGCGTGTTTTCGAATTGAAAGAACAAAGTGCTATATCCAATCCATCTTTATGTAAATGCTCAACATCGTTCTGGCTAAGTGTTTCGATAACGCTTGAGCGCAGGTGCCCAAGAATTTCGCTGGGTTTCGTTATTCTGTGCCTTACAACAATGTCGTTCAGAGCGGTGATCCCAAGTATACTCATAAAAGCTCCCGGTACCCCGTGCCCGGTACAATCGGCCACGCAGAAAATCTGGTGCTCGTCAAAGCAGGTAGCCCAGTAAAAATCGCCGCTAACCAATTCGCAGGGCTTCATCAGCACAAAAAAATGGGGGCTAATCTGCCTGATCACTTGCTCAGATGGGAGTATGGCTGCCTGTATGCTTTGGGCATAGCGAAGGCTATGGGTTGTATTTTCGTGGAATCGCTCCAACAGATAATTCTGGTCCTGAAGCATGTCGCGCTGATTCTCAATCTCATCGCGCTGGGTGGTGATTTCCTCCTTTTGTTGATTGATTTCAGCATTCTGCCGTGTAAGGAGTTGATTCAGCCTTTTTCTCCTGATATTGTTCCAATAAAGGAATGCTGTGAATACCAGTGCTACTAAAAGTCCAATAAATGTAATGTGCTGTACAAAGGATTTTCGCCTCAGCTCAAGCCGGTTGATCTCTTCGGATTGTTTTAATAGCTCAATCTCTTTCTCTTTTCGCTCCGTTTCGAATTGGGTTAAGAGTTTATCAATGTTCTGCTGCCTGGAAACATTACTCATGGAATCTCTTATGACCGTGTATTTATAAAACCAATCGTATGCATTTTTGCAATCACCCAATTGATCATAGTATTTCCAAAGGAGACGGAAGCCGGTTTGGATAAGCAAATCGTAGCCATTCTTTTGGGATATCTCAAGGCATTTGTCAATGTACCTTTTGGCCAACAAGGGTTTATTGGTATTTATGTAGAAATATGCCAGGTCGCTGTTGACCTGCGCAATAGAGTACAAGTTCTGAGTAGTGTTGAAAAGCGAATCGGCATTGAGGAGGTATTTCAATGCTTTGCTGTTTTGCGACAGCTCTGCGTGTATATTTCCAAGATTTGCTAAACATTGCGCCTCGGCAAGTTGCATATTACCAATGGCCTTGAACTGTTTCAGGGCTTTATTGTAGTAGAATATGGCGGAATCGGGAACGTGCAGTTGTTTATAGCAATTACCGGTATTCATACAGCTAATGGCCTCTCCTGATCGCCTCTCAAGCGCAATGAACAGCCTGCTTGCTTTTTTGTAGAAAACAATACCCTCATTATAGTTTTTATTCTGGTAGTAAAGATTTCCCAGGCGGCCATAAAGCACTGCCATTTCAGAAACGTT
>JAKQEF010000087.1 GCA_029558675.1 Bacteroidota bacterium
AAAGGGGTACATGGAAATGAAAGAAGAGCAAGGCTACGGCGTTCTTACCGGCACAAGGTCTTATGTTATGTACGCCATCGGGACAAAAAACTCAGAAGTAAAAATTCGCTGGTATGGGGAATCACCTGGATATTTTGCGAATGGCATTACATTCGAGCTAGAAGAAGGCTTAGGAAATAATAACTTACTATTTAATTAACAATTAAACTGTTAAAAATTATGCACAATTTAGTATTAAGTCCTATTGACCCCGAAACGCTAATAAGTAGTATTTCGGAGCGAGTTACTGCAAACATTCTTAAAGCAGTACAGAACAACAACCCAACAACCGACCAGCCGGAACAGCTTTTAACCATTCAGGAAGCAGCCGAATTTTTAAGGCTTACCGTCCCAACGATGTACGGTAAGGTATCCAAAGGTGAACTACCTGTAATGAAGCGAGGTAAACGCCTGTACTTTTCCCGCACTGAATTGCTGGAATACCTTAAAAATGGGCATAAAAACAAAACAACAAAATTTAATAACCCATAATACCTAGCAAAATGACAACGATCGAGTACATTTTAGCAACAGTAGGTATAATTACCTTATTATTTGCCATCATTGCAATAACATTGTACCTGCTGGGAAAAACCATTCGACCAACCGCAACCACCTTACTATGCAGGGACAAGGGAATGCTCCTTGTGAAAAGTGGCCGGAAGCCCATATTTTTTAGCGATGTGAAAGCTGCGGATGCTTTTATTAAAAAATGCAAGCCGGCTGGGGTATTTTGGGAAATATACACTATAGACGATGGGGAGGTTAAGCATTTAGGAAGTTCAGAAAAACTTAGTTCTGTATGTTAATAAAAATACACGAGCTGTTAGTAAGCTAAAGATGCTTAACAAATAAAATGAGTTTAATTTAACGTATGGGTGTGGGTATAGTGCACCACAACGATAAAGATTGATTGAAACAGTAAACTAAATAATTTTTAAAAATGTGCGAGGGCAAATTTAAACACGGCAGTTTGTTTAGCGGAATTGGAGGCTTTGACCTTGCAGCCGAATGGATGGGATGGGAAAACGTATTCCATTGCGAATGGAACGAATTTGGTAAAAGAGTGCTAAACTATTACTGGCCTAATGCTATAAGTTATGATGACATTACAAAAACAGACTTCACTGTTCACAGAGGAACAATTGACATCCTCACCGGAGGTTTTCCGTGCCAACCTTATTCCGTTGCAGGGAAAAGAAAAGGGAAAGAGGATGAACGCCATTTATGGCCAGAAATGCTTAGAACAATTCGAGAGATTCAGCCGCGCTACGTTGTGGGGGAGAATGTTGTTGGACTTATTAGTTGGGATGGAGGGTTGGTATTCCACGAGGTGCAAACTGACTTGGAGAATGAAGGGTACGAAGTATGGCCGTTTATACTTCCAGCTTGCGCCGTCAACGCCCCGCACAGACGAGACAGAGTTTGGTTTATTGCTAAAAACACCAAGCGCAATGGATGCGTTCAGCGAAAACTTGAGCAAGAAGGAACAGAAGTTTGGAAACAGCGGGACATTGGCACAGGAAGTGATGACGGGATTTATTTACAAAAGGGGATTACTGCCAACTCCAGTTGTCAGGGATTACAAGGGAGCAAGAACGTCAGAGGCATTGGAGGAAGCAGGCAGATACAAAACGAACAGCTTGGTAGATTACTTCAGCCAAACTGGGAAGACTTCCCAACTCAACCCCCGGTTTGTGGCGGAAATGATGGGCTTCCCCGAGAATTGGACGGCATTACCTTTCCTAAATGGAGAGCAGAAAGTGTAAAAGCTTATGGAAACGCAATAGTTCCACAAGTTGCATTACAGATATTTAAAGCAATTCAAATTGCCGATAGGCAAAACAGGGAAGGAAGTTCTGAAAAAATTAATTCTGTATGTTAATAAAAATCCACGAGCTGTTAGTAAGCAAACGATGCCGAATTAATGGAATGGGTTAACTTTTATTAGTTTTGTTATGACGTGAACCTCAAAAAAATGGCAACAGCTACAGTAAAAAATATTAATCAAAGCCCCTTTTCGGAGTGCGTTAGGGTTAGTCCATTTTCCCACACGTCAAGCGCATACCGTTTAGGGGCTTAAATTTTTCCATAATGGCACGAGAAAAAAATACAGGTGGCAAGGAGAAGGAAGCCTTCTACTTCACACACGACTACAACGCCCGGAACGATGTAAAAATGCAGGAAATGATGATGGATATGGGTTGTGAGGGGATAGGCATTTACTGGTGCATTGTTGAAATGCTGTACGAGAATGGCGGAAAGCT
>JAKQEF010000088.1 GCA_029558675.1 Bacteroidota bacterium
AGCCTATGACAAACATATTAAGTAATTAAGTGTTTTAAACTTAGCACATATTTGTGCTTGAAATTAAAAACCATTAATCAACCCAATTTTCACCTTAACCTAAAAATTTGTATTATGAACAGAAAAACTTTTCTTCTAATCCTGCTCCTTGGCTTTATGGGATTTTATACCATGGGACAGGTAACAACTTCGGCCATTAACGGACGGGTTGTTGATGACAAGGGCGAGCCCTTAGCCTTTGCCATTGTAATGGCAACACACGAACCTAGCGGTTCGGTGTACGGGACAACCACTTCCGAAAACGGAACCTACGTCCTTACCGGCTTAAGGGTTGGCGGTCCGTACACCGTTTCCATATCGTTTCTGGGTTACACCCCCGTCAACTATACCGATGTTGACCTCAAACTCGGTGAATCGTTTGTGCTTAACGGGGTTTTGAAAGAGTCGGCAACCGAGTTGGAGGCAGTTGTTATTTCAGCCGGTTTGGGGAATCCCATCATGAACTCCGATCGTACCGGTGCGCAGACCAACATCAGCAGGCGCGACATAAACAACCTGCCAACCATTAGCCGCAGCATTACCGACCTTGCCAGGCTGACACCACAGGCACAAGGCAATTCGTTTGCCGGTCGCGATGGCCGTTACAACACCATCACCATCGATGGTGCTGCATTCAACAACAACTTTGGGCTAAGCAGCAATCCACTTCCGGGTGGTGAAGCCCAGCCCATTTCGCTGGATGCTATTGATCAGGTTACGGTAAACGTATCGCCTTTCAACGTTACCCTGTCACAGTTTACCGGTGCCAGTATTAACGCCGTTACACGAAGCGGCGATAACACTTTCAAAGGATCGGCCTACACATATGTCCGTCCAAAATCGTTCACCGGCAATACCGTGAATGGAGTGGAAGTAAAAGGTGCCAACGAGAGGAGTAGCAATAACTACGGGCTAAGCCTTGGTGGCCCAATTATTAAGAATAAACTTTTCTTCTTTTTTAACGGGGAGCTTGAGAAGGAAAACATTCCGGGTATTGCGTGGAGGCCCAGTACGGACGGCGTTTCCAATCCCAATTTGATGATTTCCAGAACCACTGAGACCGATATGGAAAGAGTTCGTAATCACCTGATTAACAATTATCACTATGATCCTGGCAAATACAAGGATTTCGATCCTTTCCAGAACCAGAATACCAAAATCCTGGCACGTATTGACTGGAATATAAGCAAGAACCATAAAATGACATTGCGCTATAACGATGTGGTAGGAACATCTGACCAGCAAACCAATGCAACCAGCGGTCCTAGCGGACTTCCACGGGGTTCGGGACGTATTAGCGGGCAATCTATGGCTTTCTCCAACGCCTTCTACGGATTTAAAAACACTGTACGCTCATTCACCGGTGAGGTAAATAGCGCATTGAAATCGAATATCTCCAATAAATTTCTTGCCAGCTACACTTTTATAGAGGATACCAGAACCAGCAACTCTGCATTTTTCCCATTTGTTGATATTTGGGAAGGAGGCGATCAGTATATGTCATTTGGTTATGAACTTTTCTCGTACAACAACAGGGTAGCCAATAAAACGCTCAGCATTGTTAACAATACGGTTATTACCCTGAAGGATCATGCCATAACCGCCGGTATCTCTTACGACCGTCTCTATTTCTACAACTCATACATTCGCGAGGGTACATCTTACTACCGTTATGGATCGGTTGATGATTTTATTAATGGTGCTGACCCAACCGGCTTTGGCGTAACTTACGGCTATGCCGGAAACGATGCCCCCGGTGCAGTGCTTACTTTTGGACTTGGTGCCATTTATGCTCAGGACGAGTGGAAATTAAACCGCCAGTTTAAGGTTACCTATGGTATCCGTATCGAACGCCCATTCTTCCTGGATGAACTGAAGGATAATCCGGCCATTAGTGCGCTCGACTTTGGCGGAAGAAAAGTTGATGTTGGCTCCTGGCCTGAGGCAAGTTTTCTTTTCTCTCCCCGACTTGGTTTTAACTGGGATGTTAAAGGAGATCGCTCTTTGCAAGTACGTGGGGGAACGGGAATCTTCACAGGACTTCTTCCATTCGTTTGGTTTACCAATCAGCCCACCAACTCCGCAGTTATTCAGTCGCCTGAAATCGGATGGAACATCGGTCATCCCAACCTTGCTGGCCTGGCCTTTGAACCCGATTACAAAAAGTTAATCGCCGATCATCCCGAATGGTTCCCGCAAAGTCCAAGCACCTTGCCAAACAACTCGGCCCTTGCTGAAGTTTCCAAAGACTTTAAAATGCCACAAGTATGGCGTTCCAGCCTTGCTGCCGACATTGAATTGCCATACAGCATGGTATTCACTGGTGAGGCAATCTTTGGAAAGGATATTAATGCAGTACAACAGATTAATATCAACGAAAGAGAACCCAATGGTACAATGGTAGGTGCCGATAACCGGCCCTATTGGGTGGCTGCAGCAGACAGAAAGTATGAAAACTCCATTGCTAACGCTACTATTCTTTCCAATACCAACGAGGGATATCAATACTCATTCACTGCACAGCTAACCAAAAACTTCAGCCATGGACTTTCGGGGATGTTTGCCTACACCTATACCATGGCTAAGGATGTGTCATCCAATCCGGGCTCGGCTGCATACTCGGCATACTCTTCCAACGTTGCCGTGAACAGTTTGAACAACCCTGGGTTAAGCTATTCTAACTTTGCAACCCCCCATCAACTCACCGGTTTCGGATCATACAGAATTGAGTATGCCAATATGCTGGCAACCACCATTACCATTTCCTACAGGGGATATCAGCAGGGACGCTGGTCGTACACATACTCCAACGACCTGAACAACGACGGAATTTCTTCGGATATAATGTACATTCCCAAGGACGCTTCGGAGATAACCTTTGTTGACTTTACCTATAACCCCGGCGGTGGTGCTGATCCCATTACCATGACTGCTGCTCAGCAATCTGCTGCTTTTTTCGAGTACCTCGAAAACAATGAATACCTAAGCAAGCACATGGGCGAATACGCTGAGCGTTTTGGCCATGTTCGCCCCTGGATACATCGTTTCGATGCAAAGATTTTACAGGATGTGTTCTCAAATTTCGGATCGGCTCGTAAATACACGCTACAGTTAAGCCTTGACATACTTAACATAGGGAACATGATCAACGATAAGTGGGGAACATATGATTTCCATCCCTTGGCCAGCTACGACAACATTCGTCCTTTGACCAGGGTTGCCCTACCCACTGCAACAACCGCCCCAACCTTTAGGTTGAATGCCAATACAATTGATCAGTTTAAAGCCAGTACCGAACTCATTAAAACCCTTAGTACGGGTAGTACTTGGGGAATGCTGCTTGGAATCAGGTTAGTATTCTAATTCTGCCTGAAACAGTTTTTCTTTCGCCCCGGTACCCCCGGGGCGATTTTTTTTTATGGTTTCTGCCTATTGCTTGTTTATATTCCAACCTACACAGATTGAAAATAAGTTCTTCTCCTCTATGGATAAGGTATTTAAACCTTACCATTTGAAACCCAAAACGATTACGCATCTATTTGACATAGTGTTAATTGCAATGTTAATAACTTTAAAATTTTGTTTAATTCTTCAACTTTTAAAAGTTGGAATTTTCAGGCATGGTTTCCTATCTTGCATGCGCTTTGCCCTTTGCTGAAAAATTTCCTATGCGGTTACTATTCAGCGAAGTGTATTTTACTAAAAAATCAAAACTTTTAAAATCGTCATGCAACAAATAAGTAAGGAGGAAAATGTGGCCATAAGCAACGAAGTGAAAGAAAAAGGAACAATTTATTCTTTTGAAGAGGCCATGGCGGCAACAACCCAATATTTCAAAGGCGACGAAATGGCTGCTAAAGTATGGGTCAGCAAGTACGCAATAAAAGATTCCTTTGGAAATATCTACGAAAAATCTCCCGAAGATATGCATTGGCGATTGGCTAATGAGATTGCCAGAATAGAAAAAAAGTATCCAAACCCCATGAGCGCACAGGACATTTTCGACCTGCTCAGGGAGTTTAAATACATTGTTCCACAGGGTGGTCCCATGACCGGAATTGGTAATCCGTATCAAATTGCCAGCCTTTCCAATTGCTTTGTCATAGGATCTAAGGGTAATGCCGATTCGTACGGTGGAATAATGAAAGTAGATGAAGAGCAAGTGCAGCTGATGAAGCGCAGGGGTGGCGTGGGCCACGACCTTTCGCACATCCGTCCTAAGGGTAGCCCGGTACTCAACAGTGCGCTCACCTCAACTGGCGTAGTGCCTTTTATGGAAAGGTATTCAAACTCAACCCGTGAAGTAGCTCAGGATGGACGAAGGGGGGCCCTGATGCTCTCCATTTCCATTAAACATCCCGATGCCGAGAAATTTATTGATGCCAAAATGGAGGCGGGGAAAATTACCGGAGCCAACGTATCGGTAAAAATCGATGATGAATTTATGAAAGCGGTGCTTGAGGGCAAACCATATAAACAGCAGTACCCCATTAACGCTTCAAACCCCAAATATAGACACGAAATTGATGCTGTGGCCCTGTGGAAAAAAATTATCCATAATGCTTGGAAATCGGCCGAACCGGGAGTGCTTTTCTGGGATACAGTAACCCGGGAATCGGTGGCCGACAGCTACGCCGACCTCGGATTTCGCACGGTTTCAACCAATCCCTGCGGTGAAATTCCACTGTGCCCATACGACAGTTGCAGGCTGATTGCCATCAACCTGTACAGCTACGTTGAAAACCCATTCACTGCAAAAGCCAAATTTAACTTTCCACTTTTCAAGGATCACATCCACGCAGCACAGCGAATAATGGACGACATTATTGATCTGGAGCTGGAAAAAATTGATGCCATTCAGACTAAAATTGACACCGACCCTGAGGACGAAGAGATTAAAAATGTCGAACGAAACCTTTGGAGCAAAATACGGCAAAAGGCAATTCAGGGACGTCGCACAGGAATTGGCATCACCGCCGAAGGTGACATGCTTGCAGCCTTAAACCTTCAGTATGGCTCTGATATAGGCATTGAGTTTGCCGTTGAGGTGCAGAAAACCCTGGCCATTGAAGCATACCGATCATCGGTATTCCTTGCCAAAGAGCGCGGTCCTTTCCCAATGTACGACTCACAGAGAGAGAAGAACAACCCATTCATCAACCGCATAAAAAATGAAGATGCTGAACTGTACAGCGATATGGTAAAGTACGGCCGCAGAAATATTGCGCTGCTTACTATTGCCCCAACGGGCACAACCAGCCTGATGACCCAAACCACTTCGGGTATTGAGCCGGTTTTTATGCCCATATACAAACGTCGTCGCAAGGTTAATCCCAACGACAAAAACGTGAAGATTACTTTTACCGATGAAGTTGGAGATTCGTGGGAAGAGTTCAATGTATATCACCATAAGTTCCTCACCTGGCTTCAGGTGAACGGTTACGATACCGGAGAAATCGAAAGTTATGGAGAAGAAGAGCTCAGCAAGCTGGTTGAAAAATCGCCATACTACAAATCCACTTCCAAGGATGTGGACTGGGTGAGCAAGGTGAAAATGCAGGGAATGATACAAAAATGGGTTGATCACTCCATCAGCGTTACCGTGAATCTTCCCACTGATATAACCGAGGAGATGGTAGCCAAGGTGTACCAAACTGCTTGGGAAAGCGGGTGCAAAGGATGCACCGTGTATCGCGAAGGCTCGCGCGATGGAGTACTGATTTCGGCCACGAAAAAAGAGGAACAGAGCGAAACCGCTCACCCTGCAATACGCCCTCAGGAACTTGAATGCGATGTTATCCGATTTAAAAATAATTCCGAGAACTGGATTGCTTTCGTTGGTCTTTACAACGGGAAACCATACGAAATCTTCACCGGGATATCGGAGGATGACGTTTTGCCCATCCCCAAAACGGTTAAGAAAGGTAAAATATTAAAAATCAAGGAAGAAGAAGGTAGCCGCTACGATTTTCAATATGTTGACAGATTTGGATATACCAACACTGTGGGTGGGCTTTCGCACATGTTCAACAAGGAATTCTGGAACTATGCCAAGCTGATTTCGGGAGTACTTCGCAACGGGATGCCCATTCCCGATGTGGTGAACCTGGTTAGCTCGCTCAGGCTAGACAACGAAACCATTAATACATGGAATGCGGGGGTAGAAAGAGCCCTTCGTCGTTATATTCCCAATGGGACCAAGGCAAAAAAAGGTGTTCGTTGCGAATGTGGTTCCGATGCGCTGGTTTATCAGGAGGGGTGCCTGATATGCACCAATTGCGGTAACTCTAAGTGCGGATAGCAACCCCTAAATCCTTACATACAAGCAGCCCCCTGTGTTTTCAGGGGGCTTTTTTGTATAACCGTTTATAGCTACAGATTTTCAATTTTCGCCGCTTCTGCCTTAGCCTTATCTATAATGCCCTTGGCCTTGGCATCAGCCTCGTTGATTATCTTCTTCGCCGATTTTTCGCCCTCGCTCCTAATCTTGTCAGCAGCCGCTTTGGCGGCTCTCTCGGCTATTACGCCTTTCCCTTTCGCTTCATTTTCCACCTTTTTGGCATTGGCCTCGGCCTCTTTTCTCACAACATCAGCGGCTTTACGAGCCTCGGCTCGTATGGCATCGGCCTGTTTCTCTGCGTCTTGTATCAACTTATCGGCCTGTGCTTTGGCCCTCTGGCGAGCCTCCTCCTTGGCCTTGTCAACCGTTTCTTCAATTTTCTCCTTTACCTGCTCTTTAACCTGCTCCTTCACGCTTTGTGCAGCATCGCCCATATCCATCTTAACCTTTGGTTTCGTTGCACTCCCGGTTACCAAAAAGTTGATTTTTACCACATCGCTTTGCCCTATGCTTATCCCCTTTGATGCAGCAAATGCGTTGATGCTTTCCAACGCCTGCGAAGCCGGGCCCAACTTAGAGCGTGGCATTTCCATCTTAATCTTGTAGTCAATGGTTTGGTCAATACCCATATCGCCTCCAAAATTCATCTTAATACCCGAGAACTCGGTATCGAAAGGCTTTATGTATATTCTCCCCTCTTTCACCTCCAAATGTGCAGCAAAGTCTTTAAGCCGCGGATTGCTGATGGCATCGTTTTTCAACAAATCACCTATCTTGGTGAATGTGGGTGCGTTGACAATGGCAATGCTCTTGCAGCCCAGCATGCCGTTGGCATAAAGCGAGTTGAGCACGGGCGACATCTGCTTGTCAAGCAGCGAGTTGAGAGCAAGCTTGGTGGAAACCCTACCGGTTATATTTTTTACCTGTGGTGCCATTTTCTCTAACATGCTCAAGGAGTTGAAAGCCGCGGGGATGTCGAACTCTTTAATATCCATGGCAAAATCGATCTTCGGCTCCTCCACGTTCTGAGTATTGTACTCACCCGAAAGGTTCATGCTGCCCTTAAGCAGGTTCATCCCCAGCTTGTCCATCATCACCTTGCCCTCGCGCACAACTATCTTCCCCTGAATATCATCGATATTCAGCTTATCAAACTTAACCTTTTTAATATTCGACGACAGAACGAAATCGATATTTTTGGGTACCTCAATTACAGACATGGGAATGGTATCCTGCACTTCCTCAGTCTCCTCGGTTTCGCCTTCCATGAACTCATTCAGGTCTATAAGCGTTGAACGAAGGTTGAGGGTGCCCTTAATAGTTTGGTCGTTGAATACGTATGGGATAAAGTTTTCCAAACGTCCATCCAGTTGGATATCACTGGCACCTATACGCGCATCGAAGGAAGCCAGCTGTACATACTTGGGGCTAAAATTCATGTCAGTTTCCAAAATTTTCACCCCCTGCGGAAAGTCGGGGCTTTCCAACTCAAAATTTCTAAGCTTCAGCGAGCCATCGGCCTTAAACTTCTCATACTGCTCCTTTTCTATATACGACATCAACCCTCCGAATTCCAGATTGCTCTCAAGCCTACCCGTTATGGACATATCATCGAGGGGTATGACATCGGCCAAGCTGCTGAAATCGATAACCCCCATAAATTTACCGGACACCTCCATATCGCTCATGGGTGTGCGAACGCTGAGTGTGATGTCAAAGGGGTTGTTGGCTAACTCGAAGTGGAACTTCGAAATATCAACCGTAGTTTTGTCATCGTTGGTACCATCGTAAAAGACCTTGGTCTTTATGGCAATCTTTTCAACCGATTTGGGCAAATCGGGATATTGAAAACGTGCGTTGTCAACGGCCAAATCAATGCCAACACTGGGCAGGGCAGTTTCGGTAACCAAGCCCTTAACCCACCCGTTCAGGCTCAAATTCCCCGATGTTTGCAGCCCATCAAAATCCTTCATGTAGATAGCGGGAACCATGGAAAGAAGCGACTTAAACTCGGTTCGGGACGTTGAAAACACTAAATCAACATCTATATTATCGTCAGGCATCTTAACCGCACCGGCAAAATTTAACATTATCTCATTGATGGAAAAGTGATTATCATTGAATGTATATACACTATTAACCAAGTCGGCCCCAATACCGGCGTTGAAACCAACGTTTGCATTTCGGATGTACCTCATGCCGTCCATGATAAAATCCAACCCTGAAATTTTGGTGTCAATTTGTAGTTCAGTGTAGTCTAACCCCATGTTTCCCGTCAGCATGAAGTTCAAACCCGCAATGTCAGCTTTCATCCCTGCCTGTCCGTCGTTGTAGCTAATGTTGGCATTACGTATTTCGAATTTTTCAAGTGCCACCTTCATGGACATGGGCTCTCCTTCTGTCTCTTCTCCTACCTCTTCTTCCTCTTCCCCTTCGGAAATAAAAATATCCCAGTTGGCCTTCCCTTCGGGAGTGACAATGGCTGCCATAACAGGATTTGACAACAGGATAGACTTAACCTGAATGTTTTCCATACCGATTACGCTCTTAATATCAACCCTGACGCTAAACTCATCGAAAGCAACCAGCGTTTGCCCTTCAAACTCGTCCACTCCCTCGATACTTAAATCCATCAGGCCTATGTAAACATCGGGAAATCCTTTTAAAACAGAAACTTTAAAATCGCTAAACTCCACCTTGGCTTTTACGTTTTTATTTATCTCCTTTTTTGCCAATTCCAACAGTTGCGGCTTAAAGACAATGGGAATAACAATGGCCGACCCAAGGATTAGCACTATGATTACAAGAATTGTAATGAGAAAAATTTTAAGCACTTTTTTCATGGTTGCGTTAGTTTTAGTAAACAGTTCAAAGTTAAGCCATTTGCTACAAACAGTTATTGAAAAAATCCCTTTTGTGATAAAAAATTTTCCGTTCGATTTACTCTTTCCCTTCAGAAGTAATGTTTAAGTATAGCATTCTGAGCATCAGTAGCATAACGATTGGGAGCAGAGTGGTTTGAAGGAACCTGAAAAGGAAATAGTCCAATATGCCAACGTGAATCAGAACAGCAAAGACAATGATTATGGTCATATCCAACAACATCAACAGCATATTGCTTGTGGGCGAAAGGAGAAATTTTGGCACATGCTCCTCCATTTCGTCTCCGGCCAAAACCCTGATGATAAAATACAGACAGAGAGTGTAAAGCAAGGGAGAAACCAAGCCAAAAATTACAAGAACATATACTGAGGGCCAAATTCTGAGGCTATACAGCACTCCACCGAAGAGCGTGAACAGCAGATTAAAGGATAAGCGCGAACCCGTCCCCACCAGATTGTCAATCCAGTACAGAATTAGGTTCCAGCTCCTGTTATCTTTATCGGTCAAAGCGAAAATTTTATCAGATTTCCCTGTAAAAATAGCTATTCAAACTAAATGCCTCACACCTGGGCGATGAGGTATATGAGGTAGGCAATGTATATCAACAAAAAAACAGTGCCCTTGGTGCGCTCTATGGTTTGTTTGGGCCTAACCAGAACAAACAAAAACAGCAGAATGCTTGCAGCGCAGGTTACCAAAATATCAATCAAAGCACCGGGGTAGAAAGGCAGGGGACGAATAGCGCACGATACTCCCAACACTAAAAAAATATTGAAAATGTTCGACCCCACCACGTTGCCTATGGCAATATCGGAGTTTCCCTTATAAGCTGCCACTGAAGAGGTTACCAGTTCGGGTAACGATGTGCCAATGGCCACCACAGTGAGCCCGATTATGGCATCGGAAACTCCAAGCCTACCGGCTATTTCCGTTGCCGAATCGACAATGATAACACCTCCGAAGTAAAGTCCAGCAATACCGGCAATGGTAAGCAGAATAGCGATTACAGGTTTTCGCTCCCTCACTTTGGATTCCTGACTACTTTGGTCGGATTGTGATGTTTTGTATGTGTAGAGGAAGAATATCCCGAAAAAGATGAGCAGAATGACTCCATCTAATCGTGAAAGCACCGCGCTGTCGGCCGACTTAAGCATATGCTCGGCACCAAGCACCAAAAGCATCACTGCCGCCAGAAGGGTGAATGGAATTTCAACCCTCAGGGTTTTCCGTTGAACATGGATTGGACTGATGATAGCCGCAATGCCAACGATTAAAAGAATGTTCATAATGTTGCTTCCCAGCACGTTTCCCATGGCTAAGCCACTTGTGCCATTCACCGATGCCACTATATTTACCACGAGTTCGGGGGTAGAAGTTCCGGCAGCCACCACAGTTAAACCGATGGTAAGTGCCGATACTCCCAAACTCGAAGCGATGGAGGAAGCTCCATCTACCAGCCAATTGGCCCCAACGATGAGGATGACTAGCCCAAGGGAAAATAAAAGAATATCAATCAGCATGGCAAAATCAACAAGTTTCGTGAATGAACCAAACCATAATTACAAACCCTACCGAAAGGGAACAAATCTAAAACAATTAATTCATTTGTTGGTCGTTTTTCAGGTATGACTTTTCAACCCTATCCCAAGATTGTTCCTTTGCAAACCTTTGATTGGGGCAAAAGATATCGTAAAGATTTCTACATTTGTTGGCGAAACTGAAATTAGTATGCTTCGGAAACGATTCTTGTACTTTATTCTCCTGGTATTGTTCATAAGCCTTTTCTCCCCAAGGTGCGCCATTGTTGTGCCACCAACGGGAGGAGACAAGGATACCATTCCCCCGGTAATGGTCCGAAGCAATCCTCCCATCTACTCCACAAACTTCAACCGACAGAGGATAACCCTAACTTTCAACGAGTTTGTTCAGCTAAAGGAAATTGGCAAGAAGCTAATCCTTTCGCCGCCACAAGAACGATTACCCGAATTCAGAATTAAGGGCAAGAGTCTTGAACTGTCGTTCTTCGAGCCCTTGAAAGACAGCACAACTTACACCCTATATTTTTCCGATGCCATTACCGACCTAAACGAAGGGAATCCAATGGTTAACTTCGAATTTGCCTTTTCAACCGGTAACGAAATCGACTCGCTGAGGTTTACCGGCAAGGTAATTGATGCATTCACCCTTGAACCACAGGTTGGGGTACTGGTAATGCTCTACCGGAAATTACACGATTCGATACCCATGCAGGAAAAGCCTGTTTACGTTACAAAAACCAATAAAGGTGGCAACTTTTCGCTCAGCAACTTAAAGATGGGAGATTACAAAATTTTTGCGCTTAACGATGGCAATTCCAACTACCTTTTTGATCAAATAGCTGAATCAATCGCATATCGGCACGATACCATTCAAAAATCAATGCTGGTGGCCCCATTGGGCGATTCCGTCAGGGAGACATCAGTTGACCCATTCATTCTTAGGCTGTTTCAGGAAGAGAACAGGGCGCTTTCGCTTACCGACTATTCCAGAATTTCGAGGCGAGGATTGCAGTTGGGATTCTCGCGGAGGCCCGAAGGCAGGATTTTGCTGACCCCCGTCAACTTTACGGTTGATTCCATAGAGCAATGGTACATACCGGAACGAAGTATCACTGGAGATACCCTCGCGTACTGGATAACCAACGATATGATAAGCAACATGGACTCGCTGTTCATTCGGGTTGATTATCCAAAAACCGATTCGTTACTTAATATTTACGAAGCTTGCGATACACTTCGTTTTATCCATACTGCCAAATCGCCCGGCACGCGATCGCGAAAGAAAGATGCCGAAGGCCCCGAAAAAAAGCCATCGCTCAACGTATCGTTTTCAGCATCAAAGGAGAAGCCTCTATCCCCTATCCAACCGCTAACGCTAACTTTCAGCTTGCCGCTCCAGGCGCTGGATAGCTCTCTAATCCGCTTCGACGACATGGCCGATAGCCTTGCTGTGCACACCCGCCTGCTGGTTGACAGTTTCAACCCAAGGGTTTATCGTGCCTTGCACCCCTGGGAGTTCAATAAAAGGTACCGTTTTACTGCCCTCCCCGGAGCATTCACCGACCTTAACGGGGTGACCAACGATACCCTGGAGGTAAATTTCAGCGGAATAAATCCGGCCTATTTCGGTACCATTAACCTGACCCTAAGCGGAGTTGAGCCAAATATAATAGTGGAACTACTTACCGAAAAGAAATCTGTTGCCTATAGAGCCATTGCGGAAAAGGACGGAACCTTAACCTTTAACTACGTTAATCCTGCCAAGTATTCCATTCGCTTTATTTTTGATGAGAACAGGAATGGGAAGTGGGATACCGGTTGGTATTTAATGGGTATTCAACCCGAAAAAGTGGTGATGTTTGAGGAGAAAGGGGTTGTAACCATCCACAATATCAGAGCCAACTGGGAATACGATTTAAGTTTCGATTTGAAAAAATAACAATAGCAACCATGTCAGTAGTGATGAGCTTTGCCATTTTTCCCACCGACAAAAGCGAAAGCGTGAGCCCATATGTTGCCAGAGTGATTGACAGGCTCAAAACGTTGGGAGTTCCATTTCAGTTAACCTCCATGAACACAATCGTTGAGACCGATGAGATGAAACAGGCCCTCTCAGTGTTTAACGAGGCATACTCGACATTGGAAAAGGATTGCCATAGGATTTACCTCTCCGTCAACTTCGATATACGTAAGGGAAAATCCAACAGGATGGAATCCAAGGTAAGGTCGGTGGAAGGTAAATTAGAATAATAGAATCAATGCATTTTGGCTAAAAGAATCATCATAGCACTTTTCATGTACATCCCCTTTCTTGCCCCGGGGCAAGTTTACATTGGGGCGAGAGCAGGTTATGGCATTTCGTCGGTTGAGTTTGTGCCCACCCAGAAAGAGAGGGGCCTTTTCGACGATGGTTTCGATTTTGGGTTAAGCATTAAATATTTCGATTTGCAATACGTTGGTTTTCAGAGCGATTTAAGTATAACCCGCAGGGGCTACCGTAAACCACTACAGGACACTTTACTTTACAAACGGGTAAATTCCTACCTCGAGTGTCCCATTTACATGCAGGTAAGACTAAAAAGCAAGGGGCTGTTCATTCACCTTAATGCCGGTTGTTACGGAGCTTACCTGTTAAATTCTATGGTTGGCAACAACCAATCGGGTGAATATCAAATGGAGAACTACAAATTCAACATTCTGAAAGACAACAGATTCGATTATGGATTGATTGGCACTACCGGTATTGGCTACGAAACGCCTCTGGGTATTTTTCAGTTTGATTTTCGCTATACCTGGGGGTTGGGCGACTTATACTACCACAAATATGAGGGAATGCCCGGCCGTTCGCCTGCACGCGTTCAAAACCTGTCGTTCAGCTACTACCGGAATCTTTCGAAAAAAAAGAAGAAACCCGATGAGCAAATTAGGGATTTACAATAAATGATTTTAAATTAGAGGTTTAAAATATTGTGACACATCATGCGTACTATATTTACCATTCTCTTCATTTCATTTTTCAGCGTTCACACCATTGCACAATCAGGTTATATTCAGGAGGGGAAAGCCTCCTTTTATGCCGATAAGTTTGAGGGGCGAACCACCGCATCGGGCGAACGTTACAGCCATTCGAAAAGTACTTGTGCCCATCTTTCGCTTCCTTTCGGAACTCTGGTAAGGGTTACCAATCTGGACAACGGGAATTCGGTAGTTGTCAGGGTGAACGACAGGGGGCCGTTTGTTCCTAATCGCATAATCGATCTCAGCCGTTCGGCGGCTGAAAAGTTGGGTTTTATCGGTCAAGGCATCGCCGATGTTCGAATTGAAGTGATTGATGAAAACGGGAATGCCATTCAAACCAATACCCCGGCACCAAAGCCGAAGCCTGTAGAAACCAAGCCAACAACCCAAACCAAGCCTGCAACGGAAGGGCAAACCACTACGCCACAAGCAAAAACACCTGCACCCAAGGCCACACAACCTCCCTCAACTGATTACGAACTTTACGAATTGGATGTGAATCGCCAATCGCCGGGAGGATTTACCATTCAGATTGGCAGCTACAAGGAGTTGGTCAACCTGCTTCGCATTGCCGATGACCTAAAGGTGTCGCTTAAGAAAGAGGTGAGGGTGCAAGTGGCCACCGTAGGTGGCGAAAAGGTGTACCGGCTGATGGTAGGGAAATTCTCGTCACGCCGCGATGCCGAGAACTTCCGCGACAAGGCCTCGCAAATTTACCCCGACTGCTTTGTTGTGGAGTTAAAATAGTTGCCTCAACAACTTGTAATATCAACTGAAAATCAAGCATTTGAATAAAAACAAACATTAATCCTTTAATACAATTCAAACATGTTCTACAGAAAACTATCTATCCTTTCCGTCGCCATGCTTATAATTTGCATGTCCTATTCCTTTTCCCAACCGATTAAAAAAGTCAAGTTTGGAAAAATAAGCATGGAAGAAATGACTATGCAAACCTATAGTCTCGACACAACGGCTGAGGCTGTACTGCTTTACCAAATTGCCGAATTCCTGCCCAATAACTTTCAGTTCAGGCAGCACCAACGGATTAAAATCTTAAAAAGATCGGGAACAGGATACGCCAACATTGCCTTTCCGGGGCAATTAAAATCACAGATAAAAGGATATACTTACAATCTGGAGGATGGCAAGATTGTAAAAACCAAATTGAGCAAAGAGGCCGTTTTCGAAGAGCGGGTTGTGGGGAACATCTATCGCACAAGGATAGCCATGCCCAATGTGAAAGAAGGGTCGGTTATAGAAGTTGAGTTCACACAGCAAGGAATAGCCAATTCCATTGAAATTCAACGAACAATACCCGTTATGTACAGCGTTGTATCATTGCCCCAGCATCCGAATATAGATTTTTCCATTAAGGTCATTGGTCTTTTGGGGCCATCATATAATCAGGATGACACTTGGGTTTTCAAAGATTTGCCCGCCTTTGTTAGAGAGCCATACCTACTATCGGATATGGATTACCGCGTGAGATTTGAAATAGAAATCAGAACAATCCAACTGGCAAATCAATACTACCAACTATTTTCAACGTTTGCCTCGTCATGGAAAGCTGTAACAAAATCATTCAACGACGATCCATACTTCGGCAAAAAGATTAACTATTTAAGCCTTTACCTGAACAGTCTGGCAGACAGCATAAAAAGTATATCTTCCAACGATGAGGAAATTCTGCGCAACGGGTACGAAGCCATTAAACAAATCAAGTGGAACGGTCAGGAAGCCTGCTATGTTTCCAACGACTGTAAACAGGCTTACCAGCAAAAGAGCGGTAATTCGGCCGAAATCAACCTCAATTTACTTGTTCTGCTCAAAAAGTTAGGGTTCAACGTCTTTCCGGTGTTAACCAGTACTCGGAGCAATGGTAAAATATCCCGTTTCACTCCAACAAAAGTTAAGTTCAACTATGTGGTTGTAGGCGTTGAACGTCCATCGGGCACTCTTTACCTTGATGCTACTGAAGAGTATGCCCCTGTAGGGCTTGTTCCCACCCGACTGCTGAGCTGCAACGGTCACCCTCTTGATGAAACCAAAGGCGAATGTTCGGTAACGTTTAACCCTGTTCAAAAGGACAAAAAAACAACCAATTCCAAGCTCAGCATTGACGATCAGGGTAAAGTGAATGGAGAAATTGAAATTATACGTTACGACTACAATGCCATTGATTTTAAGAACGCATTGAAAAAAGAGACCGACCACGAAGCTTACATTCAGGAGTTGGAATCGGAAAATCAGGGATGGTATGTTGATGATTTTACTTTTACCAATTTGAACGACAACTATCAACCTTTCAAAAGCGATTACAAAGTGAGCCTTAGCTCAACATCGGGGCAAGCAGGTATTCTTGCGCTAAATCCTTTTGCATTCGTGAAACTCTCGGGCAACCCGTTTCCGCGCGATACCCGCAGTGCTCCCATCAGCTTTCCATGCGAGATAGATCACGGCTCTACCGTTTCGATCACCATTCCCGAAGGATATACCGTTGAAGAAATGCCCAAAAGCGATGAGATTGCCAACCGCGACAACACGGTTGCATACAAATACACCATCAGGAAATCGGGCAACACCATTACCATAAATACCAGATTTACCATTTCCAAGCTCGAGTTCAATGCTTGGGAATACAATAGCATGAGGAGCGTTTTCGAGAAGATGATCCAAAAGCAAGGCGAATCGCTGATATTAAAAAAGATATAGCATATGAAATACCCATGATAGTGGCACGCACAAGCACGAATGAAAATTGAGTTTTTAATACTATACCTTTGCCATAAAAACGTCTATGGCAAAGCGCACAGTTGAATTTGAGCATGTTATCAAGCGGGGTTGAGGGTTCGATGTACATCGCAACACGGTTGTGGCAACCATAATGGGTAAAGAGAGCCTGTTCTGTTCATACTCTTTAGCGTAATACAGAAAGGATCTGTATGAGATGGAGAAAGCCAAGCGGGTGGTTGAAGACCACTCAAAACAGAGGAAATTGAAGTTTATAAAGGCAAGGGAAAAAGGGGGTGAACTGAATGAGGTGCTGATTGAGAAGACAAGGCGGCTCCTTGGTGTCGAGGGGTACTATATGAGTTTGAAAGAGGAAGATGTGAACAGTGTGACCATCATCTCACACCACCAAGAGCTGTACAGGATAGAGCAGGCATTTAGGGTCTCAAAAAGCGACCTGGAAACAAGGCCGATATACCATTTTAAAGAGCAACCTATAAAACTGCATACCCTAATTTGTTTCATGGCATTAGCAGTATCCAAGCATATCGAGCTGAGGACGGGGGTATCCATCAAACGCTTTAAGGGTGAAACGAAGAAGGTCACAGATGGCCATATTCTCAAAAGTATCACGAGAAAAACAATAACACTAGAGGCCAAATCACCAGAAAAACTTAAGCATCTTGTCGAGAAAATATTTCCTCCGCACTAAAAGGGACAAGTCAGGAGGATCGAATGATATGTGTTTAATTGTTTTATTTAGCGCTTTTTGATTCAAGAGTGTGGTTTTTTGTTCCCCAAAGAGACCAACCGCTCATTACAAAATGGATAATCCCGCCTGCTACTCATGGGCCTGCTGCCTTACATCGTCTATTACCCATTCCAACTCGGGGTCCTTGCCGCTTATCCTGTCCTGCAGCGTTGGCTTGATTTCCACTTGAGGCATGATTCCTCTGCCATCAACAGGGCTTTTGTAGTGTGGTCTGATAACCCCCAATCCAAACTTGACAGGAATCTTGGAATGGGGCATTACGAATACTGGCATAATACCAGCTACGCATCCGTTAAAAGCCCCTCCTGTCTCTTCGCCCACAAAAGTGGCCCTTTGGCTACCCATAAGGTTAGACGAGATAATGCTTGATGCCGAAAAACTGCCTCCATCTATCAGCACATACACTTTGCCTTTAAAGGCATTGGGCATGGGCTTACGCTCCCTAGCTGATGAAAGGAAGTGGTAGTATTTTCCATCAATCTTACGTATTAATGCCAACTGCCCTGCATAGAATGGCAAACCCAAAGTGAAATTAAGGGCTTTAACAAGCACCGGAGTGGCACTCCAATAATTCCCCAAAATAAAACTATACCTGGAAGTGATTTCCATCCCATCGATGAACACAAAGGATGTGTCCACAAGGTATGAGTATAGCTTGGCAATATCCGCCAATTTACCCCCAGGATTGCCGCGTAAATCGATAACCAGCGCACGGGATTGCATGAAATCGATTAGCGCAAAACTCTCCTTGTAAAACTTTCGCATTCTCCCACGGGAAAAGTCGTTGATTTTCATGACGGCTATACTGCTGTCGGGCTCCATAAATGACAGGTTCTTGCTATAGGTTTTCGTTATGTAGTTATAGCCCTGCAGCTTCCGCTTTTTTCTCTCAACCTTTGCCTTTTGCTGCTCCAACTTTTGTTCCTCTTTCGGTTTTTTGGTCTTGAGCGTATCCTTCGGACTCCCATCCTTCTTAGGCTGGCGGGTAAGAAGAGTATCAATGGTATGGCTGCTGAAAGCGTATGTTAGCCTGACGCTATCGCTTTGATTACTGATTACGTTGACAAACGATGGAAACTGTTTGGCATTCATCAATGGGTAGAGGGTTGTGTTGTAGCCATCGGAGGTATATGTATTGCGGAATTGGTCAAAGATTTCAGAAGTGGAATGGCCATTGGCCGAGAGAATCTCTGCACCCACCCTGATGCAACTATCACCCTCGGGAACTTTCACCACGTAGAGCTTGTTGTCGAACAGTTCGTATTGGTATCGGGTAAGGGGCGGTTCATCCATTTTTCTTAACGCCTTGCGTTCTTGCCTTGTTTTCCGTGGCAGCACAGGGAATGCCCTCATGTGCCCCTGCCTAACCGATGCAATCACAGGGCTAATCCTGAAATAAAACTCGTTGCTTGTCATGGGAGTATCTATGGATGCCTTCAAGCTGTCGAACTTATGCTCAAGTTCTTCCTTGCTGATGTACCAGTACAACTCCGGATGAAGTTTTTCTATCCGTCTATGGATGTAATCCACATCGGCGCGAAGATTCTCGGGGCTATTGGGAGTGCTGATTTGCGCATTGTAACGCTTTGCCGTAACGCAGCTGCTAAAAAGCAGGGCTACCATGAATAGCAAACCAATGCCCTTAAAGATATTGAGTAAAACTTGTATTCGGGATTCATTCATGTGAGCATGCCAAATTAAAAAATCCTTATCCGCCAACATTCTCCATTCGCACAAAAAGACTGCCATACTACAACCTTTTTGCGAAACAACAAAAAAACGAACAGGTTGTTAATCTCCAAATTCTACCAGCGAAACCCCATCCATGGAGTTTGTAATTTTATACACCGGATAGGGATAATAACCTCGTCCCCACTGGGGAGTAAGGTATTTATCGAAGAAATTCCAGTATAGCAAGCAGTCGTTGCTCTGTGGCTCCAACAGGTAGCAAATCAGGTTCGAAAGGGGCTGGTTGGTCAGTACAACCACCGATTCCCCGGGAAGCGTTACCCGCTTATTTTCATACGCTCCCTCCACCTGTTGGCAGTAAT
This sequence comes from Bacteroidota bacterium, assembly GCA_029558675.1. Classification (GTDB taxonomy): domain Bacteria; phylum Bacteroidota; class Bacteroidia; order Bacteroidales; family Tenuifilaceae; genus MWFE01. The sequence goes on from JAKQEF010000088.1 coordinate 19,375, forward strand.
GCCCCTGATTAATCCTCCCCTCGGGCTTAATGGAGGCGAAGTTGAATTCCTCCACCTCCAATTCAGTATCAACGGTCAGCCTGTGTAGCTTTACCCCCTGGGTGATCAGGTTGTCAATCACCCTTCGGTCGTTGTACTTCAGAATATAAGCCGTGGGAAAAACCACATTCCGGGTTGGATAGTAGTGTGCAAGGTATGGCAGGGTAACCGGCTTAATCTCATCGGTTTTGGTGAAGACTTTGCGCCCATTCTCATCAACGCTCTCCAGCATAACATTGGCCCTAACGGTTACGGGATTTGGCGTAGGTCGCACATCGTAGGCAATGGCAAACGAATCGGGCTGGGCCTTATAAATGCCCCTGTCGGCACTCGATTTTTCCACCGAGGTGATAAGGCTGTTGATTTTCTGCACATTGTTGTATGCATAATCGACAACGCAGCTGATGAGAGCATAGCATCCCTGCACCCTCGACTTGTAATCGGAGTAAACGTTATTCTCGTTCAGAATGGCCAGCCTGTTTCTCAGGCCC
>JAKQEF010000100.1 GCA_029558675.1 Bacteroidota bacterium
CAACTCTACTCTGTTTACTGTTGTTTCCATTGCTGTAAAATTTAAATTGGTTAAACATGAAATTGATGATGCAAAGGAACACTCAGATCAACAGCCGATTCGGTTATTAAATGGTTATAGTCGAATAATATTCGTTTGTAATCGATTGTTGTCGGATATGTTATTGTTTTACTATTGTTTAATTAATTGCTAGGGTTGAGAAAAAATATGCACAAACCCAACATAAAATAAAATATATGTGCAAAGCGCCGTATCGTTGTACTTAATTTAATGTCTCGCTGCGCTGCAGCTTAACAGGGGGGGTAGCTCACAAGCAACAAAGGTTGCGCTGCTCTGCAGCTTTAAAGACCTGACAGGTATCCAATACCAGTCAGGTTTAGACTTATAGACCAATCATAAGGCGCGTAGCGCCGAAACCTTTGTCCCCGGCCAGAGAGAAAGAGAAGAATAGGTGCAGAGCACCGAAACATTATGCTTATTAAATGCTGCGCTGCTGCTTGAAAAACCTGACCAGTTATAGCGAAAGGGTAAAGCAAAAAGCGCAGAGTGCCGAACTCTGCAGGATTGATAACATTAAAAGCACTATTTACCTTCGGTTGGAAGTGCCGCTTTTTGTCCAGGCCATAAAAATCCGAAAGTAGCGAATGCTCGAAAGCATTAAAGCCAGCCCAATGGCAATGTAAAGGATGGACAGGTACTGTTTGGGCAAAGCCGAACAGCGCAGTGCAATGCCCATGGAGACCATGATGGCAACCAGAACGTAACTCCTCCACGACATGAATGCGAAAACAGAGGGTCGCTCTTCCAGTGTTTTTATTCTACCCAAGTTTTTGTCAACAATCCTTAGAAATCCGAAATGGTGAATTATTAGGGCCATAAAAAAACCTATCCCCGCAAACAGGTAGTGCAACTTACCCTCATAGCCCATCAGCCAGTTTACTGCAAATGCGTTGAGCATAACGCCAATACAAAACCACATTAAGCCTGAGATGAACAGCAGCAAAGGCTTCTCAACGGATGGCTTTAATTTATCTTTCTTCGAATGCATCGGATCTATGTTTGTTTGCACAGGCCTTGTCTAACAAATATAGAAAAAATATTCGATAATTAATGCCATAGATCTACTTGTACTTTATTTCTTTGGCTCAGTTCAATGTCGTCCTTAATGAGTACCGAGATAGTGGCAACTACTTCCGTTTCCGTGATTTTACACCTTTTTTTCCGTTAGTCATATCATAGGTATGTATTGCAGCATTACTTTCCCCTTCCTCAACCAACAGAAAGTCGAGCTGCTTTTTGGCAAGATTTGCACGCCACACCTCAACAGTAAGCACATCGCCCAGCTGGAATTTTCGCCCCTCCTGTCTGCCTGTAAGGCAGTAGTTATCCTCGTCGAATTCGTAGAAATCGTCTTGCAGCTCGCGCACGGGTATGAGGCCTTCACACTTCGACTCGGCAAGCTCCACAAAAAGGCCGAATGATGTTACACCCGTTATCACTCCCTGAAAGTGTTGGCCAATTTTATCGGACATAAACTCCACCTGTTTGTACTTTATGGAGGCGCGCTCGGCATCGGTGGCCCTTATCTCCATCTCGGTTGAGTGCTTGCACAGCCTCTCCAAATCCTCCTCGTTTTTCGCTTTGCCATTGTCTAAATAGTGTGCCAGCAACCGATGCGCCATCATATCGGGGTAGCGGCGTATGGGCGATGTGAAGTGGGTGTAGTGTGAAAAAGCAAGGCCATAGTGCCCGATGTTTGCCGTGTAGTATCGCGCCTTGGCCATTGCCCTCAGGGCAAGCGTTTCTACCAGATTTTGCTCCTTTTTGCCCTTTACCTGCCCCAGCACAAGGTTTAGCGATTTGCTGATCTGCTTATCGGTACCCCCTTGGATGTGGTAGCCAAAACGGGTAATAAACGTGCGGAAACTATCGAACTTCTCGGGGTTGGGCTTGTCGTGAATACGGTAAACGAAAGGCTTTGGCCGCTGTTTGTCCTTTGCCTTGCCAATGTGCTCGGCCACCCTGCGGTTGGCCAGCAGCATGAACTCCTCTATGAGCTGATTGGCCTCCTTTTGCTCCTTGAAAAATACTCCGGTGGGCTTAAAATGCTCATCCAGATGAAACTTTACCTCCACCCTGTCAAAATTGATGGCTCCGGCCTTCATACGCCTTTGGCGGAGTTTCTGCGCAATGCCGTTCAGCGTTGTAATCTCGGTTGCCATTTCGCCCTCTCCTGTCTCTATGATCCGTTGAGCCTCATCGTAAGTAAACCTCCTTTTGGAAAGGATTACGGTACGGCCAAACCACTGGCTGTGCACATTGCCCTCGGGGTCCATTTCGAAGACAGCCGAGAAGCATAACTTCTCCTCGTTGGGCCGAAGCGAGCAGATGAAGTTGGAGATTCGCTCGGGAAGCATGGGGACGCACCTATCCACAAGGTACACCGAGGCTCCCCGCTCGGCCGCCTCCAGGTCGATGGGCGAGCCCGGCAGCACGTAGTGCGTTACATCAGCAATGTGAACGCCAACCTCAACCATGGCCTCGTTGATGACCCTGAACGAAAGGGCATCGTCGAAATCCTTGGCATCCTCGGGGTCGATGGTAAAAGTATTCACCCCACGGAAATCGCGCCTTTCGCTGTAGTCCTGCTTTGTTATCTTTTCGGAAATCTGCCCCGCCATCTTATTCAACCTGTCGGGGAAGCGGTATGGCAGTTCAAACTCGGCAAGGATGGCGTGCATTTCCACCTCGTGCACTCCGGGATTCCCAATTACCTCCACTATCTCGCCCACAGGGCTCTTGGAATGCATGGGCCAATCGGTAATGCGCACAATTACCTTTTGACCATTTTTGGCATTCTTCAAGCCATCCCCGGGAATAAAAATATCGTATCGCATAAACCTGTTATCGGGAGTAACAAAGGCATAGCTTTGCCCCACCTCAATGGTTCCCACGAATGTTCGTTTTGCGCGCTCCAGCACTTCAGTGACCAAGGCCTCCAGGCACCTGTGCCTTCTTCCCGGGGATATGATGATTTTCACGCGGTCGCCATTGAGAGCGTGATTCAGATTGTGCTCGGGGACAAAGTATTCTCTGCCATCGTCAGTAACAACGTAGGCATTCCCATCGGCTTCAATTTCCACCACCCCCTCGAGGGTTTTGGAAACCACATTGGACATAAACCTCCCCCTGTAAACCTCTCTTATAACCTCCTGGCGAGCAAGTTCATTGAGCACTTCGTTCACAAGCCGTTTGGTTGAAGTATCTTTAATTTCCAGCCGTTTGGCAATCTGTTTATAGTTTAGGCTAAGCGAGGGGTCGGATGTGAAAATCCCCATGATGGACTTTATCAGCCTGCCCTTGGTGAAAGGCTCCTCCTTCCTCCCTTTTTTCGTGTTCTTTCCCATCTGTTCCCAATTTTGGTTTGCAAAGGTAGTAATTGAGCATGAGTTCGTAGCAGGATAAGAAGTTTTTATTTCCAACTCCAAAGCAACCGGCAATCTTTAGGTTACTGTTTTATAAAGAAGTCGCTTTAAGTAGGCATACGCAATTGCACAGCAAAGGCATACATCTGGGAAACAGCCACAAAGCCCACCGGGAAGAATGTTTACGCAAAATGTAACGTCATTTACATATATAACAAACAATTTGCTGCACTAATGAAAACAAATGAGAGTGCAAATAAGGAATATCAAGCAGCAATGAGAAATATTATGATTGGAGCCGTTTGTTTCGGAGCAGGTGTTGGAGCAACATTGGTCGGTACTACGAATTTTTCTGGTGAACCAGGTGTACATATCAATTTGCCATTGATGATTCTTGGAGATGCTTTATTAATATCTTCAATACCATTACTGTTAAAAAGCAATAAGCGGCTTAAGCGTGCTGTAGATATCTATAATGATGGTTTACATAGTACCTGCATACAAAGAAAAACCGACTTTAGTATTGCACTTACTGAAAATGGGGTGGGTGTTATCATGAAATTTTAGAAACCTGCTATTCCAATCTTAATAATGCCTAAATCGGGGGAATGGGTTAACCAAGCGTTCCTCCGAATAAATTTTATTATCATACTGAAACTGAGGCTTTTTGAAACTTTCCAAAACATTAAGTACAAGATCGATATGAGATAGTGTGGAAATAATAGTATAAAAAGTTAAGTTTTTTTTAAATTTACCACAACAAGAAAAGGCCTGCGAAGCCATTAGAACTTGGAAAAAATCAAATTAAACGTTGCGTCCGACACCTATTAGAATTTAAAAATGAACAGATTGACAACAAACAGAGGGTTTTGGCTGGCTTTATTGCTGCTAATCGTAACCTTTGGTATTTATGGCCTGTACCTTATACATGCTTTTGCAAAAGAAACCAACATCGCATGTAGAGAAGATGGAAAAACGACCCAAGGCTTGCTGGTTTATTTCTTGCTCTCCCTTATTACATTTGGTATTTACGGTATCGTTTGGCAATGCATGTGGATAAACCGTTGTAATGCCTATCTTATAAGACACGGAAAACCGGAAGGGTTGCAAGTTTCTACTTACTTGTTAACGTTACTTCTATTTGGCTGGCTTACTTTTGGAATAATGTACATTGTCGTTTTTTGTAAAAAGCTGTACTTACAGAATGCGGTCAACAGAACATATGATCAGCTAAACAACTTGTGATATAATTTGAAATAATTAGGCTCTAGACTATGAATTTTTTTAACATAATGATAATGATGTTTTGTTGGAACGGGAAATAACTCGTTTTGTGAGTTATTCTCGTTTCAACAAAAACACTAGTTCTTTGAACATCTGTTCTTCTGACTTTTTCCATCGCC
>JAKQEF010000118.1 GCA_029558675.1 Bacteroidota bacterium
GCCACCGCCGATAACCTTCCGGGTATCCGCTTCGCCTCCGGATCGTTGGGACAGGGCCTGTCTGTGGCCTGCGGTGCCGCATTAGCCAAGAAGTTACAGGGCGACAATCATCTCATCTATACCCTTCATGGCGATGGCGAGCTACAGGAAGGGCAGATTTGGGAAGCAGCCCTATTTGCGGTTGCCCGCAAACTCGACAACATTATTGCCACGGTGGATTACAACAACGTACAAATCGACGGTACTCTTGATGAAGTGGTAACCCTGGGCGATCTTCATGCTAAGTGGCAAGCCTTCGGGTGGCATGTGATGAAAATGGAGGGCAACGATATGGAAGATGTCCTTAGGGTAATGAAACAGGCTAAACTGGAAACCGGTAAGGGGAAACCCGTGGTTATCCTTATGCATACCGAAATGGGTAAAGGGGTTGACTTTATGATGGGCTCCAGCAGATGGCATGGAAGGGCTCCAAACGCAGAGGAATTTGCACTGGCCATGGCACAACTTCCCGAGACGATTGGCGATTACTAATAAAACCAAAAAATATTTGACATGAAAAACATTGTGGTCATTGCACACGATGCAAAAAAACCGGAACTGGTTCAGTTTTTAAGCGAAAGGCTTGAGTGGTTTAGAGGGGTACACCTGATTGCCACCGGAAGAACCGCAGAATTTTTAGAGGCTCAGGGGATTACCTGTAAACATATGAGCCCGGGGCAGTCGGGTGGATATATCCAGATTACCGAGATGATTAAAAAGGGTGAAGTGGACATCGTCATTTTCCTACGCGATCACAAGCTGGTGCAGAAGCACCACGAGGATATCCGGTTGCTGCTTGAAGCATGTAATATACACAACATACCCCTTGGAACAAACTATGCCTCGGCGGAATTGATCATCCTCGGGCTTATTAAAAAGGAAGCCATCGAACGCCAACAGCGGAAGTAATCGAGGCACCCAAACATTTTGCACAATGAAAAAGTACATTAATTCCGGCAACAAGGATACACGCTCGGGATTTGGCGAAGGGCTTTACGAACTTGGTAAGACAAACCCAAGAGTAGTGGCCCTTTGTGCCGATCTTACCGATTCGCTGAAAATGGGCAAATTCATTCAGGAACACCCCCAAAGGTTTTTCCAAACGGGTATTGCCGAAGCCAACATGATGGGCGTTGCAGCCGGACTTGCCTCCGGTGGGGCTATCCCCTTTGCAGGTACATTTGCCGTTTTTGCCACCGGTCGTGTTTACGACCAGGTACGCCAAAGCATTGCATACTCCAACAAGAACGTGAAAATTGCCGCATCGCATGCCGGGCTTACCCTGGGTGAAGATGGTGCTACGCACCAAATGCTCGAAGACATCGGCCTGATGAAAATGCTGCCCAACATGACCGTTGTTGTTCCCTGCGATTTTAACCAGACCAAGGCAGCAACCATTGCGGCTGCACAATGGGAAGGCCCTGTGTATCTACGCTTTGGGCGGCCCAAGGTGCCAAACTTCACCCCCGAAGATCAGGTTTTTGAGATTGGCAAGGCCCAAATCTTAACCGATGGTTCCGATGTAACCATTTTTGCCATCGGGCATCTTGTATGGAAAGCGCTGGAGGCGGCGGAAACTCTTGCTCAGGAAGGTATTAGTGCCGAAGTAATCAACCTGCATACCATTAAGCCGCTTGACACAGAGGCCATTCTGAAATCGGTTGCCAAAACCCGTGCGGTGGTTACTGCCGAAGAGCACATGATGAACGGTGGAATGGGCGACAGCATTGCTCAGCTGCTCAGCCGCTTCAACCCCACCCCCATGGAGATAATTGCGGTAAACGACACCTTCGGAGAAAGCGGGAAACCCGAGGAGCTGCTGGTGAAGTATGGGTTGGATGCACCACATATCGTTGAATCCGTTAAAAAGGTAATCGCTCGCAAAGCACTGTAATAGCCGTTTTCGATGGGTCATATGGACGACAAGGAGCTGTTGGAGAGGTTTCGAAACCCCGAGACTCGTAGCTATGCATTTAACCTTATCGTTCGCAAATACCAGGAACGGCTATACTGGCACATCCGAAAAATCGTAATCAGCCACGATGATTCCGATGATGTAATTCAAAATACCTTTTTGAAGGTATGGACGGGGCTTGAAAGTTTTCGTGAAGATTCACAGCTGTTTACGTGGCTGTACAGGATTGCCACCAACGAAGCTCTTACATTTCTCAAAAAGAAAAGGCGTAAGTTCGCTCTGCCCCTGGTGGAGGTGGAGCAACAACTTGCCAGAACCTTCGAAGCAAGTCTCCATGTTGACGGGGATGAAATTCAGATTAAACTTCAAAAGGCCATTCTAACGCTACCCGAAAAACAAAGGCTGGTTTTCAACATGAAGTATTTTGAAGAACTTAAATACGAAGAGATTTCCGAAATTCTTGGCACGTCTGTTGGTGCCTTAAAAGCATCGTTCCACCATGCAGTCAAAAAAATTGAAAAATACATGGACTTAGATTAAACCCTGTATTAAACAAGGCATCAAAAGGTAGAAAGAAAGATTTACCACTAAAAATGAAGGATTTAGAAAATAATAGCGAGAAGTTGGAACTCTTGGGGAAGGATTTGCCTTTCAAAGTGCCCGAAGGCTATTTTGATGAGCTTCCCACAAGGATTCAAAATTTGTGCGTGGGGGAAGAGAAGGAAAAAACGCAAGTGTCTCTTTTTCAGCTTGTCAAAGCGCAGATGTCGCTGGCAGCAGGGTTTGTTATCCTTGTTGGACTTGCGCTGGCCGGTTACTATTTCATTAAGCCGCCTGCCGATAAGGTCATGTTAACCAATGACGATTACATTGAAATTGTTGAAAAGCATATCACCGATTTTGACGAAGGCCATCTGCTAAATGCAGTGAAAGACTCAAGGGAAATACATACGCCGAGCAACGATATGACCGAGGAGATGATTCGTTACCTTCTCAAGGACAATGTGGACTACGTTACACTAATGGAAGAATATTAGAAGATGAAGCGGTTGATTTACATAACCTTCGCCTGCTTAGGCCTTTTACTCGTAGGGAACTCAACGCTTTTCGGGCAATCCAAGGATTCCCAAAAGGAGGAAAGAGTGAAGGCACAGAAAATTGCTTTCTTCACCGAAAAGTTGAACCTCACGCCTGAAGAAGCTCAGCAATTCTGGCCTGTTTACAATGAGTACTGGGAGAAAAAGGATAAAATTATCAATGAACGAAGGGAAGCCATGAAGTATTGCAATGAGAACATCGACAACCTTTCGGATAAGGAGATGGAAAAGTACAACGATATGTACATCGATTTCCTGAAGCAGGAGTCAGATCTCCTGATTGATTTTAGCAAGAAGTTGAAAAAAGTACTCTCCCCCGAAAAGGTGCTAAGGTTCTACTTTGCCGACTACGAGTTCAAATCCTACCTCCTCCGGCAAATACGAAATGCACCGAAGAAGGAGGAGTAAATATCCAACGTATCATAATACACAAAGAGGCTGCCTTGCATCAAGACAGCCTCTTGTTATTTTTCATCCAAACGAATGGTGAACATCAATTCTTGCCGGAAAAATCTCCTTCCCGCAGGAATTCAAGCGTCTTGTCAATGAGGCTGTACATCACCACGTCTTCCTTGATGAATGGCACCACCCTGCGGTACTGCTCAACGAACTCCTCGAGGTAAGGCGACGACTTGGCAGGGCGGCGGAAATCCAGTGCCTGTGCAGCGTTCATCAGCTCAATGGCCAGAATACGCTCCACGT
>JAKQEF010000139.1 GCA_029558675.1 Bacteroidota bacterium
TGGTGCCGGGCTTGGGCTGATTGATATTGCCAGAAAAACAGGGGAAACTCTGGATTACCAATTCCTACAACTTGACGATGAGAACTATTTCTTCATTCTGAAGGTTGAAATCAATGCAAAAAAGTTTGCTAAAGACGCATATTAGAAACAAACAGAATTTCTTTTAAACATTTATCTTACATACAGTTACTAATTACAGTGGCTGTATGTTTTTTTTACAACGAAGCCATTTATCGCCTTCATCCATTATTAGTATTTTCCAATTACTCCATCTTATTGACATTGGCACTCTTTTTGAAAAAACGTGGGTATTTTTTTAATAAACTTTTTTAAAAAGAAAATAGGGGTAAGCGCATATTAAAGTGTCATAGTAAAAAATCAACAAATAATTTGATGACATAAGAATCATCATTAATTAATAACCCTAAAACATAACTATTTAATAATGAAAAAGATTTCTGTTGTTTGCATTTTTGTCATTCTGAATTTGAGCCTAAATGCACAAACCATCAGCCAAACCGTTAGGGGAACAGTAATGGACAAACAAACCAAAGTTACCCTCCCCTGTGCTAACGTGCTGTTAACACATCTCGATCCTGTGAAGGGTACATCATCCGATGAAAATGGTAATTTTCGCTTCACCGACGTTCCTGTTGGGCGAATAAGTTTGGTTGTTACGTACCTTGGTTACCACGAAGTGGTATTGAACAACCTGAATCTTCAGGCTGGCAAAGAGTTGGTACTGAACATCTACCTGGAAGAGATGGCACAATCCATTGATGAGGTACGAATTGTGCACAATATTGATAAAACCGAATCGTCAAACCGCATGGCCACCGTGAGCACCCGGGGTTTCACAGTGGAAGAAACCGAGCGATATGCGGGAACTAGAAACGATCCCGCTAAAATGGCCGCCAACTATGCCGGTGTTATGGGCGTTGACGATTCGCGAAACGATATTATTATTCGTGGTAACTCACCCCTCGGTCTGCTATGGCGGCTCGAGGATGTAGATGTACCCAACCCCAACCATTGGGGCAGTGCGGGCTCCACGGGTGGCCCTGTGAGCATGCTCAACAGCAATCTGCTCGAAAATTCCGACTTCTATACAGGCGCTTTCCCCGCTGAGTATGGCAACGCCCTATCGGGCGTATTCGACCTGAAAATGCGTAGTGGCAACAACGAGAAATACGAATTCCTTGGTCAGGTTGGTTTCAGCGGTTTTGAGCTGGGTGCCGAGGGTCCAATTTCCAAAAGCAGAGGATTGTCGTTCCTTATCAACTACCGATACTCGGTTCTTGGACTAATGGGAAAAATGGGTACTGACTTTGGTGCGGTGGGTGTGCCTGAATATCAGGATTTAGCATTCAAAGTTGACCTTCCCAATACCAAACTCGGGCATTTATCGCTTTTCGGACTTGGAGGCATCAGCTATATTGAGATTTGGCCCAGCCGAAACCCCGAAGCATTGAACTACTACGGCCCCGATGCATGGGATATCACCTCGGGAACAAATATGGGAGTGGTAGGCCTCTCGTCGCTATATACCATTAGCCCTATAACTTACCTTAAGGTTACATTAGCTGCCATGGGGCAAGATGCATTCACAGAGGCCGATACCCTGAGCGATGATAAGGTCAGGTTCAGGGTCTATCAGTTACACCAGATTGAGAATAAACTTTCCTCTTCAGCCGTACTAAATCACAAGGTAAACGCAAAACATCTGGTGAAAGGCGGGATAACCGGAAAGTTGATAAGCAGCAACAATCATGATAAGTATTGGGCCGAATGGGCCAATGAATATAGAACACAGCTTGATTTCGAGGGCTATTCGTGGCTCATACAGCCCTATATCCAATGGCAATATAAACCCATTGACAATATTGTACTTAATGCAGGATTGCACTATAACCACTATACATTCAACGGCACACATTCCTTAGAGCCTCGTTTGGGTGCCAAATACAACATAACCAACAGGCAATCGGTGAGCTTGGGATATGGGCTGCATAGCCAGATAGCACCGCCATTTGTGTACTACATACAGGAATATCAAGATGACGGATCTTACATTCGCACCAACACGGAACTTGGCCTAACCAAAGCACATCATCTTGTTGTGGGTTACGATTTGAAAATCAACACATTCACGCGAATTAAAATTGAAACATACTACCAAAAGATTTTCGATGCACCGGTAGATGCCAAGGGGTCCAACCCATTTTCCATGTTGAACAACGGGGCCAGCTTCGAATTTAGCATGCCCTCATACTACTTAACCAACAAGGGTACAGGAGAAAATTATGGGATTGAACTCACCTTGGAGCGATTCCTTAACAAAGGACTTTACTTCCTATTCACCACTTCGCTTTTCGATGCAAAGTACACGGGTAGTGACTCAAAGACCTATAACTCTGCATTTAACAACAACTACGTAATAAATTTACTTGCCGGCAAGGAGTTCTATTTTGGACGTGAAACTTCAAAAAGACGGAGTTCTCTTGTCATAGATATTAAGGGAATGTTGGCTGGTGGTAAACGCAAAACACCTTGGGAGTCAGTGTACAATGAAGAGAAAAGGATTTACGAGCGGGTATGGGACTATAGCAGGGCATACGATGAAAAGATGAAAGACTATATGAAAGCCGATCTCAGAATTATGTATCGGCTTAACAAAAGGGGTTTCACTCAGGAATGGGGAATTGACATTTCTAACCTTTTTAATTACAGGAATTTACATGGCGAAAAATTTAATGAGGTTACAGGTGAAGCAGCCCCTGTTTATCAAACAAGCATGATGATCATACCCCAATGGCGAATAATATTTTAGAGCAAATCAAATCCCATATCTAATAACTAAACAATTATCCAACCATGAGAAAATTACTATTAATATTTACTCTTCCCATGCTACTCCTTTCATGCGGCAAGGAGTACCAAACCCTTGTTGGGAAAGGAGAGTTGGAATCGGAAACCCGTATGGTGGAAGAATTCTCGAACGTAAAAAGTACCATCGCAGCTAATATCCAAATTTTTGAAAGCGATGAGTATAAAGTGATTGTGACACTACAAAAAAACTTAATACCTTACCTCGAAACAACTGTTAAGAACGGTGTGCTTTCCATTTCATTTGACGATTATAGCGTTTCCACCAATAAGCCCATCAGCATTGACATCTACACCCCTTCTGTGAACGAATTTACACTCACCGGGTCGGGGGATGTAACATCGGAATTACCTCTTAGCAACATAAATCTCACGAGTTCAGGGAATTTTAATTGTGTGGGAGAAGTTGATAACTTAAATATCACCCTGTCGGGTTCGGGCAATTTCCATCTTTTCGATATGCCTGCAGTCAATGCAGATATTGCCTTAACGGGTTCGGGAAATATCTATGTAACCGTAATAGAGAGCCTCAAGGTTACCATTACCGGGTCGGGAAACGTGTATTACAAGGGCATCCCATCCATTAATACATCGATATTGGGTAGCGGCAATGTCATCAATAGCAATTGACAAAGACAGAATGCCGGGAGTTATTATGGAAATAAAAAAGGGGGAAGCATACTTCATCATGCTTTCCCCTTTGTGTTTAGTAAGATTTACTCGTTCTGGGTCTAATATTCCTTCACCTCAATCTCTCCCCTAAGTGCCATTAGGGCATTCATGGCTAAGGCTTGCATTTCGTCCTCGCCGGGATAAACGGAAACAGGGGCAATGAACCCCACCATTTCCTTAATGTACTCTACCAAGTAGGGGTTGTGAGCAACTCCTCCCGTCAGTATAATCCCATCCACAGCACCCTTTAGAACAACTGCCATCTGCCCTATCCATTTGGCAATATTATACGACATGGCATCCTGCAGAAGTTTGGCCTTCGAGTCGCCCTCCTTGGCGCTGGTCTCAATTTTATATGCATCGTTAGTTCCAGCGTGTGCCACCAAACCTCCCTTGCCGGTCAACATTTTCTTCACCTCTTCATAATCGACCTCGCCGCTGAAACAGAGCTTAGCCAACTGTCCTGCAGGTACAGTTCCTGCCCGTTCGGGCGAGAATGGGCCTTCGCCATCGAGAGCATTGTTCACATCGATCACCCGGCCTTTGCAGTGGGCACCAACCGATATACCGCCACCCAGGTGGGCAACGATAACATTGAGCTCCTCATACTTCTTGTCGAGCGTTTTGGCATACTGCCGTGCAATTGCCTTTTGATTCAAAGCATGGAAAATTGAAACCCTTTCGAACTTGGGATGACCGGTAAGGCGAGCAACCTCCTGCATCTCGTCAACAACCACCGGGTCGGCAATGAACGCTTTGGCATCCGGCAAGGTAGAG
>JAKQEF010000147.1 GCA_029558675.1 Bacteroidota bacterium
GTAACCTCCATTGTCATCACCCCCGACGACCATATCTACTTTGGGTCCAATGAGTATGGTGACCAGGCTGGGGTGTTTTTCTCCAATGACCATGGCGAAACCTGGGAGCGCATTATTTCCGGGCTAATAGGCCCTAGCAACTAAAAAATTGAAGGCCTGAGCCTTGCCCCCGATGGGTACCTTTACGCCTACGGCAACCACCTGCACCGTAGCGTTAACCCTGTCTTTGACGCTAATGCTGCTCCATTACAAGAAGCAGATGATTTGACGGTTTTTCCAAACCCTTTTATTGACTTTTTGCATTTTCAATTTTCTAGTAATAAGTATTATGCGGAAGATTATTCTGTTAAAGTTTTTGATCCCCTTGGCAGGATGGTATTTAGCCAAGAGTTGGGTGGTTTGCAGGATGGCACAATCAACCTTTCATCTCTTCCGCAGGGCATGTACTACATTAGCGTTGAGATAAATGGGCAACGATATGCTAAACCTATACTAAAGGTTTTAAGATAAACTTATAACAATATCTCTTATAGAACCACTTTTTCAGCATCGAACTAAAAAAACTATCTTTGCGTTTTAAAAACGGAGGACAAGGAGATGGAAGGAACCAGGCTTACCAAGGTTGCCCGGCAGGTACAGAAAGACCTGGGCGAAATTTTTCAGCGTCAATCGCAAAGCCTATTTCAAGGGCGCATGATAACGGTTACCACCGTTAGGGTTAGCCCCGACTTAAGCGTGGCCAAGGTTTACCTCAGCATTTTCCCCACGGAAAAAAAGGAAGAGGTGTTTGAGCTGATCAAGCAGAACACAAAAACCATCAGGCACGAGCTGGCACAGCGAATCCGCAACCAAATGCGCATTGTGCCCGAGCTGGCATTCTTCATCGACGACTCGTTGGACTACATCGAGAATATCGACCGCCTCCTAAAGGAGTAGAAAACATGGTGCAATACGCCATATCCCTTGCAAGCAGGTTTATCCCCAGGCATCACCTACAGAAAGTATCCGGGGCCTTTCTCCGGCTCGTGGCCATCTTCTACAGGGGCAACAGGTTTGAAGACCCCATCACCGGGCGTACCTACCGCAAGCTCTTGCCCTACGGGCGACTCCACCCACGCCCCAATGCGCTGGCACCACACTCCATGTCGCTGGAAAGGCATAGGCTGATATGGCTTTACCTGAAGGAGAAGACCGATTTCTTCACCTCCCGCCTCAGGGTACTTCACATTGCCCCCGAATACTGCTTCCTGAAGCGCTTTGGCAGAATGCCAAACCTCGACTACACCACAGCCGACCTCAACTCGCCCTGGGCAAAGGTGAAGATGGACGTGCAGGACATCCCCTTCCCCGACTGCTCTTTCGATGTCATCATCTGCAACCATGTGCTCGAGCATATCCCCGACGATAGGCGTGCAATGCAGGAACTGTTCAGGGTTATGAAGATTGGCGGCTTTGGAATATTTCAGGTTCCCATTGACTCCTCGCTGGAAAAAACGCTGGAAGACGATGCCGTCAATACCCCTGCCCTGAGAGAAAAGCACTACGGACAACGCGATCACCTCAGGCTGTACGGCAGGGATTATTCGCAAAAGCTCAGGGATAGCGGATTTGCCGTTACCGAGGATGATTACGTGAGCACCATCCCAAAGCATTTAGCCCAACGCTATGCCTTGCCAACCCACGAAGTAATATATCTTTGTAAAAAAGAAAACCGTTGATGAATTTTCCGTTTTACATAGCGCGCCGGTACCTCTTTGCAAAAAAATCGCACAACGTGATTAATATCATTTCCATCATATCGGTGGTGGGTATGGCAACAGGGGTTATGGCACTGGTGGTGGTGCTATCCGTTTTCAACGGGTTCGATATGCTCATCCGCAACATGATTTCCGTTTATGAGTCCGATATCAAGATAGTGCCGGTTGAAGGCAAAACATTTTCCGACACCCTTCCCCAACTCCATGAGCTGAAAAAACACCCCTCGGTGGCGGTATATTCGGAGATTCTGCAGGAAAATGCCCTTTTCAAATACCGTGGCCGGCAGCATATAGGCACCATAAAAGGAGTGAGCCGCAACTACCCCGAACAGTCGGGCATCGACTCCATGATCATCGATGGCAGCTTTCAGCTCTGGAGGGGCAGTCAACCGCTGGCCATTATGGGCAACGGGGTTGCAGCGTACCTCAATGCCAATCTTGCCCACTTCGACCCGCTGGAAGTTTTTATGCCCCGCAGAGGGCGACAGCCTGTACTGACCAGCGCGGGTGCTTTCAATTCGAAGGCCATAATGCCCTCAGGGGTTTTCAAGGTGGAGCAGGAGTTCGACACGCAGTTCATTCTGGCTCCCATCGAGTTTGTCAGAGGGCTTATGAAGTTGGGTGACGATATGATTACCTCCATTGAAATCAAGCTTTCCGATAGGCTCAACCCCTCAAGGGCCCAGCAGGAAATTCAGGAAATAGCGGGGAGTGGTTTCAGGGTGCTAAACCGATACCAGCAAAACGAGTCGATTTACAAAACCATGAAGTCGGAGAAATTTGCCATCGTGCTCATTCTCTCGCTAATACTGGTAATCGCCTCGTTCAACATCATCGGATCGCTATCCATGCTTATCATCGACAAGCGTAAGGATGTGGATATTCTTCGCAGCCTTGGGGCTGACAACCGGATGATTCAGAAGATTTTCATGGCCGAAGGGATGTTGATTGCCGTTGCCGGCTCCATTCTGGGCGCACTCGTAGGGCTATTCATCTGCTGGTTGCAGGTTCAGTTTAAGCTGGTTACTCTTCAGGGTATGGGAGGTTTTATCACCGATGCGTACCCCGTTGATATACAGCTGCTCGACATTTCTCTCGTACTACTCCTGGTGATTGGCATCGGCTATCTTGCTGCCCGCTTCCCTGTACGGTATATCACCGGACGGATTTTTGCCCGGGACGATTCAACAACTTTATAGCCCTGCTCTTTTCGAACTTTGAACTTTTTAAAAACAAGCTATATGCTTCGGGTTGATGGATTAACAGTTGCATTTGGTTCGCACACCGTACTCAACGACCTGTCGTTCGGCCTTTCCAAAGGCGAGTCGCTTGGGATTGTGGGCGAATCGGGCTCGGGAAAATCCATCGCCGCCCTCAGCCTAATGGGGCTCCTGCCCCCAACGGCAAGCATCGTTGCGGGAACCTCTGCCCTTTCCATCGAAGGTTCAAAAAGTGTCAACCTGTTCGACATAAAGCCAAAGGAACACCGTATGGTGCGGGGAAAGCACATGGCCATGATCTTTCAGGAGCCCATGACCTCGCTCAACCCGTCGATGAGGTGTGGAAAACAGGTGATGGAAGCCATTACCTTGCACCAAAAGGTGAAAGCCAATGCCGCTTACGAAAAGTGCCTGTCGCTGTTTGCCGAGATGCAGCTGCCCGACCCCAAGACCGTAATAAATAAGTACCCCCACCAGCTCAGCGGCGGACAAAAACAGCGGGTAATGATAGCCATGGCCCTGGCTGGCAATCCCTCCATCCTCATTGCCGATGAGCCTACAACCGCTTTGGACGTTACCATACAGCAGGAAATTCTTGGGCTGTTGAAACAAATCACGCAACAAAGAGGTATGGGGCTTATCTTCATCAGCCACGATTTGGGGGTGATATCACAGATTAGCCAAAACCTGTTGGTGTTAAAAAATGGGGTGCTGGTTGAGAAGGGAGCCACCAAAACCCTTCTCACCCATCCCGAGCATCCATACACCCAGGGCCTGATTGCCTGTCGTCCCCCGCTGGATAGCAGGCCCATAAGATTGCAAACAGTTCGCGATTTCGTTTCCCACGATGGCAGTACAGCGGATGTAGTCAAAACCATGGATCATGGGCAATGGGAGGAAAAGAGCCGCTCCATCTATTCGCAAGACCCCATATTAAGTGTTGAGGATGTGGATGTTGACTATGTGATAAGGCGAAATTTTTGGGGGCAAACCACGGAGTTTCATCGGGCCGTAAACTCCATCAGCTTCAACCTATACCCGAGTGAAACACTGGGTTTGGTCGGCGAGTCGGGGTGTGGAAAAACAACTTTAGGCAGGGCTCTGGTAAACCTGGTACGACACACGCACGGAGTTATCAATTACAAGGGAAAGAGGGTTGATGCCATGTCGAAAAGGGAACTACAGGCATTTCGCAGGGAGGTGCAGATAGTTTTTCAAGACCCCTTTTCATCCATAAACCCCAGACTAACCATTGGCGAATGCCTTGTGGAACCGCTGCTGGTACATGGCTTGGCCAACAATGCATCGCAGGCAAAAAGGATGACCATGGCGCTTTTTGATCAGGTTTCACTGCCCTCCGACAGCTTCTATCGCTACCCCCATGAGTTCTCAGGGGGTCAAAGGCAGCGTGTGGTGATAGCCCGGGCACTGGCCCTTTCGCCCAAAGTGATTGTGTGCGACGAGATTGTTTCGGCACTCGACGTGTCTATTCAGGCACAGATACTTAACCTGTTGAACAGCCTAAAAAGGGAGTTGGATTTGACCTACATATTCATTTCGCACGACCTTTCGGTTGTAAAGTACATGAGCCACCGAATGCTGGTAATGCAACAGGGTATGCTTGTGGAGTATGGCAACGCGGATCAGGTTTACAAATCTCCCCAATCAGAATATACAAAGCGGCTCATTGGGGCTATCCCCACCATATCATTCTAGAAGAAATCCTCCTCAAGGATATTGGAATACTCTTCTCTTGTTAAAACCTCGTCGCAGTTGAGGTTAACCGACCCCAGCCTAAGGGGCTTGTCCCACTGGTCGGTGGGGCTGACATTGAGTGACGGATTGGCGTGTACCTTTTCGAGGAAAAGGGCAAAGATTGGCAGAGCCATATTTCCACCCGCCCCCATGCCAAGGGTTTGAAAACGTACAGCCCTATCCTCGGCGCCAACCCACACACCACCCACAAGGTTGGGAACAATCCCCATAAACCATCCGTCGGAGTGGTTCTGGGTGGTTCCCGTTTTCCCGGCAATGGGGCCTTTCAGGTTGTAACGCCACCTCAACCTCCCTGCCGTTCCCTGATTGACAACTCCCTCCATAAGGTTAATCATCAGGTAAGCTGTTTGCTCACTGATGGCTTCATTGCGCTGGGGGTAGAATGTTGCCAGAATATTACCTGCGTTGTCCTCTATTCGGGTTACCAATAGCGGATCGATGTGGACACCCTTGTTGGCAAAGGTTGCATAAGCTCCAACCATTTCGTAAACCGATAGCTCTGCCGTACCCAAAAAGGCCGATACCACCGGATCGATATGGCTGGTAATGCCCATCCTTTTGCAGATTTCAACCAGAGCACGGGGATTGAACTGTTTCATCAGCCATGCCGATACGTTATTCACCGAATTGGCAAGGCCCCATTTCAGGGTAACCATCTTCCCGTCGTACTTTGAACTCCCCGAGTTTTTGGGAATCCATACCGTATCGGCCACCACAAAGGTTTGCGAAACGTTGGGAATGGTGTGGCAGGGCGAGTACCCCTCCTGCATGGCCAGAGTATATAGAAACGGTTTAATGGTCGATCCCACCTGACGCTTCCCTTGCTTCACATGGTCATACTTAAAGTGTCTGAAATTGGTACCGCCAACCCATGCCTTTACATGTCCGGTGTGAGGATCCATGGCCATGAAGCCCGCATGGAAATGCCTTTTGTAATGGCGTATGGAATCCATTGGCGACATGATGGTGTCGCGCTCACCTTTCCATGTGAATATGGTCATGGGGATTTTGGTTTTGAAGTTCCGGTTTATGCTATCCATAGAAACTCCTTTCAGCCTAAGCACACGATATCGCTCGGTTTGACGCATACCCTGAAGCATAATGGCATCAACCTGTTCGGGGGTGAGGTCTTCGTGGAATAACTGATACCCAAGGCTTTTCTGCTCAGCATCGAACTCTACCTGTAAATACTTCCCTATATGGGTTGCCAAGGCATCCTCGGCATACTGTTGCATTTTACTATTAATAGTGGTATATATTTTTAGCCCGTCGCGATACAGGTTGTAAGGACTCCCGTCAGGTTTTACATTTTTATTGCACCAGCCATACAACGGGTTTGTAGCCCACTGAATGGAATCGTCAACATACTGGGAATGTGAATAGTATTTACGCCTGTCGGGCTTGTTTGCCGATAGCGTTACCCTCAGGTACTCACGAAAATAGGTAGCAAGCCCCACGTTGTGGTCCTGAATCATATAGTTCAACTCAATGGGGAGTACGGAGATTGAGTCTTTCTCGTTCTTCGTGATAAAGTTGTACTTGGCCATTTGTGAAATCACAAAGTTCCTCCGCGATAAAGCCCTTTCGGGATTCTTTACCGGACTATACCGCGTGGGAGCATTGACAACGCCAACCAGTAAGGCAGATTGCTCAATGTTTAGGGAATCGGGCGTGGTATTGAAAAATGTTTTTGCCGCCGATCGGACACCGTAAGCGTTACTACCAAAGGCAACGGTATTCAGATACATGGCAAGTATCTCATTTTTAGTGTAGTTTCGCTCTAGCTTCACCGCTGTAATCCACTCCTTAAATTTCGACACCACCAGGTTCGAGGTTTTGGCAATGGACGAACGATAAAAAACTGTATCGCGAGGAAATAGATTTTTGGCCAGCTGCTGGGTGATGGTACTCCCTCCTCCACTGCCTGCCTGTCTAAGTATAATGGTTTTCACCAAAACCCTGGCCAACCCACGGGCGTCAATAGCGGAATGTCGGTAAAAACGAATATCCTCTGCCGCCAACAGTGCGTTTATTAGGTTGGGCGAGATATCTTCGTAATCGACAAAAGTTCGGAACTGAACATAATAGGAGCCGAGCACCACATGGTCCTCGGAATAAACCTCCGAAGCAATGTTGCTCTTAGGATTTTCCAACTGTTCAAAGGTTGGAAGGGGTCCAAACAATTCCAAACCTATCATTATGAAAAGGCTAAGGATAATCACCATAAAAAATGAGAAAAATCCCCAAAACCAAAGCTTAAACTTTTTGCCTTTTTCCCTTGTGTCGGACATAATTTCAAAAATTTGTTTGGGGTCAAAGGTAGCAATAAATACTTGTCTGTAATTCAATGATGCCTAAGAATAAACGCCTGAAAATTTTTAAACTTGAATATGCCAAATTTTTTAAACCCTATAACGAATCGCCCGATTCGGATAACCTTATGTTCGTATTTCATAAGCATATTTAAGTGACTGAATTACAATTTTATTTTTGACTAAAAAGGGTTCGGCATTTGTGATTTTTGTATAAAAAAATTTTGTAGTTCGATTTGCAATTGTTTTACTTTGTGCCGTTTTTTATGTTCCATCAACCTGCTATCGAATATGCCCAACATTGAGAATTTAGTCATTGTAGAATCACCTGCAAAGGCAAAAACCATAGGGAAATTTTTAGGTGAAACCTTTACCGTAAAGTCGAGTTTTGGCCATATCCGCGACCTATCGAAAAAGAAGTTGGGAATTGATATCGACAAAAATTTTGCCCCCGAATATGTCATCAGCAGCGATAAAAACAAGATTGTTGATGAGCTCAAAAAAAGTGCTAAGGAGGCAAGGGTTGTGTGGCTGGCATCCGATGAAGACCGTGAGGGAGAGGCCATTGCATGGCATCTCTGCGAAGTTCTCAAGCTCGATCCCAAAAAGACAAAACGCATTGCTTTCCATGAGATAACCAAGGAATCCATCCAAAGGGCCATCGAAAACCCCAGGGCCATCAACCTAAGCCTTGTTAATGCTCAGCAGGCACGCAGGGTTTTAGACCGATTGGTGGGATTTGAAGTTTCGCCAATCCTTTGGAAAAAGGTAAAGCCGGCACTCTCTGCCGGAAGAGTTCAATCGGTAGCCGTCAGGCTGATTGTGGAGCGCGAACGTGAAATCATAAACCACAAAAACGAAACGTACTATAAGGCAATCGGGCTATTCAAAGGGCATGCCAAGTTTAAAGCAGAGCTTAACAAAAGGCTTGACAAAGAGAAGGATGCCATGGGCTTTTTAGAGCATTGCAAAACCGCCCTCTTTTCCATCTCAGACATCTCGAAAAAGCCTGCCAAAAAATCTCCCGCCCCACCCTTCACCACATCCACCCTGCAGCAGGAGGCAAGCCGAAAGTTAAATTTTTCGGTATCACAAACCATGACCATTGCGCAACGGCTGTACGAAGCAGGGCACATAACCTACATGCGAACCGACTCGTTGAACCTTTCCGATTTGGCCATTAACACAGCCAAGAAAGTGATTGTTAAAGAGTTTGGGGAGAAGTATCACCAGTATCGCAGCTATAAAACCAAAACCAAGGGAGCACAGGAAGCGCATGAGGCCATACGACCTACTTTTTTGGGAAAGCAGACCATTTCGGGCAATAACAACGAACAACGTCTTTACGACCTCATCTGGAAGCGCACCATTGCTTCGCAAATGAGCGATGCCTCGCTTGAAAAAACAACCGTAACTATCGATATCTCCAACTCCCCTCTTAAATTTATCGCTTCGGGAGAAGTACTGCTCTTCGATGGATTCCTTAAAGTGTACTTCGAATCGACCGACGATGAGGGTGAAGATTCCACAAAAGAGCTGCTCCCTACGCTTAGGGTTGGCGAATCGCTGGAAGCATTGGAAATAACTGCGCAACAGCGCTTTACAGCACGACCGCCCCGATACACCGAGGCAAGCCTTGTTAAAAAGCTCGAAGAGCTGGGCATTGGAAGACCGTCAACCTATGCTCCAACCATTTCGACCATACAAACAAGGGGTTACGTTCTTAAGGAAGACCGAATAGGCGTTGAACGCAAGTATCAGATACTTCAACTCAAAGGCAACACTATTTCCGGGATTGAAAAGGTTGAAATGGTTGGTGCCGAAAAATCCAAGCTGTTCCCCAGCGACATTGGCATGGTGGTAAACGACTTTTTAGTTGCTCACTTCCCCAACATTGTGAACTATAATTTTACTGCCACCGTCGAAAAGGAGTTTGATGAAATAGCCCGGGGAAATCTCGAATGGACTGAGATGATCAGCCGCTTTTACCAACCCTTCCACAGCAATGTGGAAAAAACCCTAAAGGAGTCGGACTATAGCAAAGGCGAAAGGGTGCTGGGGGTAGATCCCCTGTCGGGCAAAAAGGTAAGCGTGCGGATCGGTCGCTTTGGTCCCATCGCACAGATAGGTGATGCCAATGGCGAAGGTCAGGAAAAACCCCGATATGCCAGCTTACAAAAAGGTCAACTAATAGAATCCATAACCCTTGATGAAGCCCTGGCACTCTTTACGCTTCCGCGTAATGTTGGCGAATACGAAGGCCAGGCAGTTGTCATAGGCATAGGGCGATTTGGCCCCTACGTAAGGCATGCAGGAAAATTTGTTTCCCTTAAAAAACACGACATCCCATTGAGCATTACCCTCGAAAGGGCAATCGAACTTATAGAAGAGGGACGGCAAAAGGATAAAAATAAAACCATAAAGGTTTTCGAAGAACAACCTGATCTTCAAATTCTAAACGGACGATGGGGGCCCTACGTTAAGTTCAACAAGGAAAACTACAAAATCCCAAAGGGTACCGATCCCTCTATGCTATCGTATGATGAATGTTTGAAACTTATCGCCGAGCAATCATCAGCCGAAGGCGGAAAGGTGAAAAAGGGAAGTAAAAGAAAATCAAAAAGATGAACCTAAACGATTACTTCGACCCAACTTCCGTTGCACCGTTACCCAATGGGCTCGACAGAAAGGACTCCGTTGCGGGGAAATTACAAATGGGGTTCGACCGAAATAAAAATATACCCAAAAACACTTTGGTAATTTTCGGGGTCAACGAAAGCAGGAACTCCAACAACCCCGGGGCAGCAAATGCTGCTGACAACATTAGAAAATACCTTTATTCCCTTTCCGGCTCCGTCATCAAACATCCCCTGATTGAACTTGGCAACCTGAAGCAGACCACCTCGCCCGCTAACACATACATCGCCTTCACCGATGTTGCGCGTTACTTTGTTGAGCAGGGTGCTACCTGCATAATCCTTGGGGGGACCCAAGAGTTGACATGGCCTTTGTTTCTTGGAATCGCAGAAAATGTAAAACCTGCTAACGTAACGATTGTTGACCAAACCATCGATTTGAGCCAATGTAGCGGCGACTTCTCTTCGGGCTGTTTCGTTGAAAAATTCATTCACGAGCCTGCTGACCGGCTCTATAACCTTTGCCTGCTGGGTTTTCAGGGTTACCTGACAAGCACTGGCAATATTAACGCATTGCAAAAAGCGGATGCCGAGCTAATCCGTTTGGGTGCCGTGCGTAGCGCAATGGAAGAGGTTGAGCCAATCCTCAGGGATTCAACCATTGTAAGCATCGACATAGGATGCATAAGACAGGGCGATTCTCCCGGTGCCATAAACCCGTCGCCCAATGGATTTTATGCCGAGGAACTTTGTCAGTTGGCCCGCTATGCCGGCAAAAGCCATAGAATGAAAGCCATCGGCTTTTTTGAGTACAACACCCAGTGCGACCCAATCGGGCAAACTGCTCATCTGACCGCACAAGCTGTATGGCATTTCATCGAAGGCTTCAACTCCTCTTTGAGGAATCGAAACGTAGCCAACCCTCAATATTTCAAGAAGTATTACGTAAAAAGCCCCATCCCCAATGTTGAAATGGTATTCTTAAACAATACCCTGGACGAGACCTGGTGGATGGAATATCCCGATGCGGGAAATTCAGCCACCAATCCAAAGGTAATTGCCTGTTCCTACAACGATTACCTGGCGGCAAGCAAAGGCGAGATTCCCGAGCGCTGGATTAGGCACTCAAAAAAATGATTCAAATCATTTTTTAAGCCATTGACAACACAATCACTGCATTCCATCTAACCAACAACTCCTTTCATAAGAAATTATAGTTCATTCGGTAACATAAAATGAAAGGTTAAGTATAAACCGTTGGTTTTGGTTGGCTTTTATTAACATATAATTGTTAATAAAATTTGTTTAGAATGTTTTTTTTTATTTACTTTAGCTCTCCATTACGCAATGTGTTAATGAAAAAAGATTTTTTGATGAAAAATAATATAATCATAATCTTTCTGTTTTACTCCTTGGTCGCTGTGGCACAGCAAGACCCTCTTTTTACGCAGAATATGTATTCACAATCGTCAATAAATCCGGCATATGCAGGCAGTAGCGGCATGATTTGTGCCACTGCTTTAAACAGGCTGCAATGGGTAGGCTTTGGCGACGGCTCCCCAATGATTACCATGATTAACGTTAATGCTGCCGTTAAACCTTTTGGCTTATCGAGTGGTATTGGCCTGAATATTTCAAATGACCAGTTCGGCTTTAACAAGGATTTAGGGATAGATTTATCCTACGCTGTTCGTTTTAACGTTGCAAGTGCCGGAAAATTGGCCATTGGGCTGACCGGAGGATTCATTAATAACACACTGGAGGCAGGAAACTGGATTACACCAAGCGGCAGCACCGACAACTCGCTTCCTAATGCTAAGGAAAACTCCATTAACTTCGACATGGGTTTTGGCATTTTTTTCAATAACGATGATATGTACTTTGGAGCGTCGGTTACGCACCTCAACGAAACAAATTTCAACAAGGCCGTCAATCCGTCAACCTATAAGAGGCATTACTATATTACCGGTGGATATATACTGCAAATGCCAAATCCTGCCTGGCAGTTTAACCCATCGGTGTTTATAGGCAGCAACCTCTCAACCAATCTTCTTTCTGTTTCAGCCAATGTTATATACAATAAAAGGTTTTGGGGAGGCGTTTCATATCGTGTTAGCGAGGGAGTGGCCGGAATGATTGGTTTTGAACTTTTTAGTGGCATGCGAATTGGCTATGCCTACGATTTCTCCACAACCGAAATAAGCAAGTATAACAGTGGTTCTCACGAGTTTATGCTGGGGTACTGCTTTTCGCTGAAAAAGGAGAAACCACCACAACAGTATAAAAGTATAAGATTTTTGTAGTGTGAGAATAACATTTTTAAAAATATTTTACGTTATTTGCATTAAATAATTGGATTACTATGAAAAAACTTCTTGTTCTGGCCGTAATCGTTGTTACACTTGCAGGCTGTGGTTCTACACAGCGCGGCGAACTAACCGGAGTTCCTGGAAGAAAAGGCTATCAAGATCCAACACCTCTGAATATGGTATTCATACCCATGGGTTCTTTTAACATGGGAAGCAACGACCAAGACGTTTCCTGGGCAATCAACTCACCCACAAGAACCGTTTCGGTTGATGCATTCTGGATGGATCAAACAGAGATAACCAACAACCAGTACCGCCAATTCGTATTCTACGTTAAGGATTCTATCGCCCGCCGACTGCTAGGGCAACAAATCGAAGATTTTCAAATTGAAGAAGACGAATTTGGCAATCCAATAGACCCCCCCGTACTAAATTGGGATATCCCAATCGATATGAGGGATGAGGAGCAGAATGAAATCCTCAATGAAATGTACTATACCAAAGATGAACGTTTTTACTATCGCAAGGAAATTGATACCCGCAAGTTGAACTATGAATTCTTTTGGATCGACCTTAAACAGGCTGCTCAAAAACGCAATCGCTGGAATTTTGAAATCGGCTCATACGAAGAAAATGCTGAAGTTATCAATAACATGGGTGTTCCGGTTAAGGTTACCAGTCGTTCGTCCTTTATCATACGTGATAAAGTCAATGTTTACCCCGATACCCTTTGCTGGATAAGCGACTTCAGCTACTCTTTCAACGAGCCCTATACTACGCACTATTTCTGGCATCCCTCCTACGACAACTACCCCGTGGTTGGGGTGTCGTGGCGTCAGGCCTACGCATTTACCATTTGGCGTACCCAATACCTTAACAAGTATCTCACCCGACGTGGCATTTCCTTTATCTCCGATTACAGGCTACCCACCGAGGCCGAATGGGAATATGCAGCTCGCGGAGGGCTCGACCACAGTATGTACCCCTGGGGTAACCCGTACATACGCAATGCCGAAGGATGCGTTCTGGCAAACTACAAGCCCCTGCGAGGGAATCTGGTCGATGATGGCGGTTTCATCACGTTGCCCGTTGGAACATATTCTCCCAACGACTATGGGCTTTATGATATGGCCGGAAACGTTGCAGAATGGACAGCAAATGCATACGATGAAAGTGCATACACTTTCATGCACGATATGAACCCCGACTATAAGTACAATGCCAAGCCAAACGATCCTCCGGCATTAAAACGAAAAGTCGTTAGGGGCGGCAGTTGGAAAGACATTGGATATTTCTTACAGGTTGGGACAAGAACTTATGAGTATCAAGATACAACTAAATCGCATATCGGATTCAGGTGTGTCAGAACATACTCAGGGGCTAAATAGTTTGTTAATTATTCATTCATTTCGTTAATCAATAAATCTATCTACCATGGGATTTAATATTTCAGAAATCGTACAAGGGTCGACATGGAAAAATTTTATGAAGTACCTCTATGGTTGGGGTGCTTCTCTTGTTCTTCTAGGCGCTCTGTTCAAACTCATGTATTGGCCGGGAGCCGGAACAATGCTCACCATAGGAATGTCAACCGAGGTGATTATATTTTTCTTCTCTGCATTCGAACCCGTCCACTACGAAGTGGATTGGACCCTTGTGTACCCTGAACTTGCGGGAATGACTGACGAGGAAGAACTTAGAAAGTATAGAAAAGGTTCGGGGCTAAGCGGCGGTTTAGACCCCGATGACCTTAAGGAAATAATCTCTGGCATTGTGAGTAGCATGGGCGGAGTCGTTCCGGCAGCAGCGGGCGGAGGAGCTGCGATTCCCGGCACGTCGCTTGCCTCCATTGAGAAGTTCAATAAAATGCTTGAAAATGCAGATTTAAGCCCTGCCCTATTTGATAAGGTGAGCAAAGGCCTTCAAAAACTTAGCGATACCTCCGAAAGGTTAGCTAATATAACGGAAGTTACTGTTGCTACCGACACGTTTACCAATAGCATGATGAAGGCAAGCGATTCGGTCAATGCCTTTTCTTCAAGCTACCAGAATACGGGACAGGTACTGAATGAATCTATTAACATTCTGTCCGATAGCTTCCAAAAAACTGCCGGCACAATCTCCGAAAGCGGACAAAACTTTATGGGAGGTGTTGAACAGTCTGTTTCTCAACTAAAAGACAACTTGAGCAGTGCCGGGGAAACAGTTAGCGAAAGGATTATTAAATCGGGAAGTGAGGTTGCAAGCCAGATTAGTACTGCCGCCACTAACCTAACCTCCACATATATGCATATGGCTGAAGCCATGAAGGCAAATGGAGAAATCATTTCCTCCGGGACAGGTGGTTACCAAGATCAACTCGACCGACTTAATAAAAATATGGCTGCATTAAATGCCGCACATGAACTGCACCTACAAGGGACATCTGTAAAACTTAAAGAGTCTGAGCAAGTTTACTCGGGGGTAGAGGGAATGATGAAAAAATTGAAAAACTCCATCGAAGAAACCGAAAAATATGTCGATTCAGTTGCAAAACTCAATCAAAATATCGCTGCTCTGAATAGCATCTACGGCAACATGTTATCGGCAATGAGCGTACCCAGATAAGTTTTTTTTAATTTACACGTAAGTTTTTACTATGGCGCACGGTAAAGAAACTCCCAGACAAAAGATGATTGGCATGATGTACTTGGTACTCACGGCAATGCTTGCATTGAACGTGTCGGCTACCGTACTCGATGCCTTCGTCCTTGTTGATTCCGGTCTTTCCCAAACATCGAAAAGTTTCGTCATTAAGAACGAAAGACTTTATAACCAGATGGACCGCTCATACGCTGTTAATCCCACAAAGGTTGGCCCATGGAAATCTTTGACCGATGAGATTAGGCTCAAAACATCTGATCTTTTTGATTACATTCAGGACCTAAAAATACAGACCATTATCACCGCTGAAAAGGAAACATCCGAAGCCTTATTGGAAGGGAAACAGGTTGATACCAAAAAAATAGGGAAGAAAGGTGATACCAACGTTGCCGGGCGTTTTTTCCTAGCCGATGGAAACGGGAAAGCATACGAGTTAAGAAAGAAGATTGCTGAATACAGAGAATTCATGCTGAGCCAAGTCGATCCAACACAGGCAGATGCATTGGTGCAATCCATTAATAATATC
>JAKQEF010000171.1 GCA_029558675.1 Bacteroidota bacterium
CTTCTATACGGATGATTTTTGCATCGATGTCAAAGATGCCTCCTCAGCACCTGTAGGCGCTTATCCAAATCCTTCAGCTGATCGATGGTAATCATACTCCCTTGTTTACGAAAAAATCAAATGCAAAAGTAAATAAATAGCCGGAAAAATTAGTCTAAATCAAAATATTGAAAACAATTGATCATCAATTTTTTTTAGAATCGTTGATATACTCTAATTTCACAAAAGGATTCTAAAAACGGCTCAAAAAATGGGTTGTTATTTTAAACTTTTTGGATACCTTCCTTATCTAATTGCGTAACCAACTACTAATCCTTATTACCATGAGAAATATTTTACTCTTCCCCATTTCCTTTGTCATTATAGTGCTTGCCATTTCGGTCAATGCCCAGCGCGATCCTGTAATCGACAGGATTATTGAGATTGGGAAAACCGACAACCAAACCATGAAGCACTTGGACGTGCTTACCAACAAGATTGGCGGTAGGCTAATTGGTTCCGATGCATACGAAACGGCCACCAGGTGGGCTGCCCAAAAGTTTGAGGAGTGGGGGATGGAGGTAATCCTCGATGAGGTGGGAACTATGCCGGTGGGGTTTAACCGTGGCCCTTGGTCGGGCAGGATGTTGGGTGGGGATGGTATGATCCTCCATTTTGCAACTCCTTCGTACACAGTAGGTACCAAGGGGGCGCAAATAGGACATGTACTGATTGAGCCTAAGAGTAGGGCACAGTTTGAGCAGATGAAGGGAAAATTGAAAGGTGCCTGGGTTCTTGTTTCGGGCAAAAGCGATGGATGGCCTATCGATTTTTCGGAAAAGGCAAATCAACATAGGAGCGAATTAATCGCTGAAAATGATGAAATTGAAAAGCAGAACAGGGCTATATTCTGGGAGAATTGGAATAATCGTGCAAAGGGATTACCCCTAAAAGATCCCATTCCATACAAAGAGGAACCCGCTTTGTTTTACCGTGAGATGGTTGAGGCGGGTGTCCTTGGGTTTATTCAATCGGCACCGGTTCCCATTACTGCTTTGTACGATAGGAAAAATATTGACAGCCTAACATTCGATAATTTACCCAAAGTGCCCGATATCAAACTCAACGAACACCAGTATGCCATTATTGAGCAGATGGCCAAGGAGCGGCAACGCTTTTTTCTGGAGTTCAATATCCGAAATCACTTCCGCATGGGACCCATCCCGTACCATAATGTGATAGGTGTTATCCCCGGAACGGAATATCCCGACGAGTATGTTATCGTGGGTGGTCACCTCGACGCCTTTGATGTGGCAACGGGTGGTGTTGATAACGGATCGGGAGCTACGCCGGCCATGGAAGCCGCACGCTTGATAATGAAAGCCGGGGGCAAGCCCAAGCGCACAATTTTGGTATTCCTGTTTGCCGGTGAGGAGTTTGGGCTGCTGGGGTCGAAGAGTTGGGTTGAACGCAATGCCGATAAGCTTGACAAGATTTCCAACATGTTCAACCGCGATGGAGGGCCAACGGTAACTTCGGGAATTAGTGTTCCACCTGCCATGATGGACGACTTTACCAAGATCTGTGAACCGCTTAATGAGATCAATCCCGACTTCCCGTTTACCATAACCGAGCGTAAACCCACTGAACGACCCAAGTTTGCAGGAAGTACCGATAGCTCGCCATTTGCCATGGCAGGGGTACCTACCCTTAGCTTTTCCACCTCCGACCCCAAGGGGTACGATTTTAACTATGGCGAGATTTGGCATACCGAGCGCGACCTATACAATATGTCCATTCCCGAGTATCAGGATCATACGTCCATTGTTACAGCCATCGTTGTGTATGGCGTAGCCAATCTCGACCATTTGCTCTCGCGGGAGGGGTATTGGAAAGAGCCGGAACCCGAGACGCCTGTTAAAGGAGCCAAAAAGACGAAGAAATAGTACTTCTCTTCAATATTTGAGTTGCTATTTTAGGTTTTTTCTACCTTTGGCGTTTGATTGAACAGTAAAACCGTATGGGTATGAAAAAACTCTTTTTACTGGCATTGCTTTTTATAGCCATATTGTTAAGTGCTTGTGCCACCATTTTTTTAGGCACTAAACAGAAAATACGTTTCGATTCTGAACCCCGGGGGGCAAGGGTAATAATCAATGGGGTCGATTCAGGAGAATCCACACCGTGCAAGATTAAAATACCACGTGATCAACCAAAAGGAGATAACAAAAGGCGGCAAGTCAATTATGAATTCCGCAAGAATAACTACGCTCCTGTAATTATTCACGATGTATCACAAAAGAGCGTATTTTTGGCTGTAATATCATGGTATCCTTTTATTCTACCCGGAATTATAGATGTAGCAACAGGTGCCAATAACAGATATGCGTCCAGCCACTTCGTCAGGTTGGAGCCCGTGAAATCGGATACGGTGGTTAAGCGGGAAATTGTTTATGTGGATAAAGAACCAGTTAGGGAGGGTTATGTATTTACAAAAGATTCGGATATCGATAGGGACATACCCAAAGGTGCCAGCCCAAATCCGCGCCGTTTTGCTCTTATTATTGGCAATGAGGATTATAGCACCCATCAGGTAGGATTGTCAAGCGAGGTGGATGTTCAATTTGCCCGCAACGATGCCAGTGCTTTCAGGGAGTATGCCATTAACGTACTTGGAGTGCCCGAAAGGAATGTTATGTTTCTGTTAGATGCTACCACAGGGCAGATGCGACAGGCGATGTCGAAAATAAGTGCGCTCATTCGCAGCACCTATGGCGAGGCCAATGTGTTTGTCTATTACGCAGGCCATGGCCTGCCTGACGAAAGCACCCGCGAGCCCTACCTTATGCCTGTGGATGTCAGCGGTAAAAACGCAAGTGATGGAATCAAATTAAGTGAACTTTACGATTGCCTTACCGAATACCCTTCGGAACGTATCACCCTGTTTGTCGATGCCTGCTTCTCGGGGGGTGCCCGTAGCCAACCACTTGTTGCAGCACGAGGTGTAAGGATTAAGCCTCGCCCCAGCCCGATTAAGGGAAATATGGTGGTCTTTGCAGCCAGTAGTAGCGATCAAACGGCATTGCCTTACGCAGATCAGAAGCATGGTTTTTTCACCTACCATCTGCTAAAACTGTTGAAAGAAAAAGGGCCCAAGGTTACCTACTCGCAAATAGCTGAGTACATGCAAAAATACGTTGAGGTGGAGTCCATACTGGTAAACGACAAGGAGCAAACTCCCCAGGTAAATGCCAGCCCCTCTCTTGGAAACGAATGGCTGGAGTGGAACTTTAAGTAATTCGGAATAAACAGGAAGCATCATCCTGCCAATTGTAATGGTTGGCAACCATTCGCTATTACAGCCATACCCGTTAACGGGCAAAGTTGATGTTTACAGTATGCTTAATTTGGTTTGGTTTTTATTGGCTCATTTCGGCCACCAGCTCATCAATCTTGCTGTAGTCAATATTCGATACGGATTGCGAAATCCCGCTTATCTTTTTTATCAGAAATCTTTCTATGAAATTCATCTTTTCAAACAGGAATTCACCACCGGTTACCTTTTTGCTAATAGCATGATTT
>JAKQEF010000184.1 GCA_029558675.1 Bacteroidota bacterium
TCAGAAAATGTTATAGAAGCGTTGATTCAATTCGGTGAATACAACCGTGAAATCTTTTCGAAGTATAATCCCCTTTTTTTTGAAGATCTTAAAAAGTATTACGCACAGCTTTTCGATAGCACCGTGGACGACAGCCGGGTAAAAAACTACGAGGTTTCGTATCTGATTCTGAAGAAAGGGGTTAACGAGGGGACCTTTCTAAAAAGCATTGACATTGACATAGCCAATCGCTTTATCCACAACACCATGGATTTCTTTTTTAGACTAAATCAGAGACAAGATGTTTCCCATGCTAAGATTTGGCAAACCGTTTTTTTGCCCTACATCAGGGGAATATGCACCGAGAAAGGGTTAGAAGTGCTTAAGGCCATTTCAGCCGTTGATGGAAACTAAGAAAAGTTGAATAGTTTTTTAAACCAAATGAAATTGAAGCATCAATAGATACTATACCATACTTTATAAAGATGTTTGTATGAAATACCTTAAATTACTACTACTGTCTTCATTGATTTTTTGGACATCGCTGATATTTTCTCAAAACTCTTATACCCTGTCGCTTCAACAAGCGCAGGACTTTGCATTGGAACACAACCGCAGCCTGAAGAATGCCTCATTGGAGGTACAGAAGGCAAATGCAAAACGCTGGCAGGTGCTGGCTACCATGTTCCCACAGGCAAATATGAAACTGGATTACTCCAACTTCCTGGGATACGAACTGAAATTTGGCCCTATTCCCATACCCATGAACCCGCAGGGAAACCTGACTGCTCAGGTGGGATTGGGAATAAGCGGAGCGCAAGTAGTTGGGACGCAGATTAGTAAAATTGCCGAGCACATGGCTGAGGTGAATCTTCAGAAAACTGAACAGCAGATTGCTCAAAACGTAAAATCCATATACTTTTCAATTTTGGCCATGGAGCAAACGGTATCGTTGCTGGGTCTTAATCTGGACAATATCCGCAAACTTTTCGTTTTCACAGAGAACTCTGTCAGAGTAGGCGTTGCCGAGCAAACCGCTGCCGATCAGCTTCAGGTTCAGGTATCCGTCGTGGAAACA
Organism: Bacteroidota bacterium; assembly: GCA_029558675.1. Taxonomy (GTDB): domain Bacteria; phylum Bacteroidota; class Bacteroidia; order Bacteroidales; family Tenuifilaceae; genus MWFE01. The sequence goes on from JAKQEF010000184.1 coordinate 1,058, forward strand.
GGGATTAATTCGGCCAAGCGTGCGGTTGAGATGCTATACAACTCCCTTCGGCTTTTTTTAGGAGTTGATGGTGCCACTGAAATTCATCTTTCGGAAACCTTGGATGAATTGCTATCCGTGGATAGTGCACAGCAACTGGTTGGACAGGATTTTATTTTGGATAACAATTTCGATTACCAATTGCTTAAGCAATCGACAATGCTTGCCAAAAAGCAAATTGCGTTGAGCGCATGGAGCTACGGGCCTACCATAAGCGGTTTCTACCAGTACACCAAAAAAACCTATTTTGGCAAGGATGAGGGGTTTAATATGACGCCACCCAACTTAATCGGGGCGCAGATCTCCTTCCCCATCTTTTCCAGCGGAGTAAACTACACCAAGGTCAGCGAGGCGAAAATCAACCATGAGATTCAACTCAATGCCCTGGCCGACACGGAGGATGCTCTCAAAATTCAGCATAGCCAGCTCCGTTACGACTTGATTTCCGCCCTGGAAAGCTACGATATCCAGAAAAAGAATATTGAGGTCAATCAGCGCATATTGGATAATATCTCCAAGAAATATGAACAGGGAATGGCCTCGAGCCTTGAGGTCACTACCACAGGCACCAACCTGATAGCCGCCCAAAACAGCTATGTACAGGCCCTTATGGGAGTGGTTAATGCTCAGATTGCCCTGGAAAAACTTCTTAATACCGATATTAAATAATTGTTAAACAGCATATTACCACTTCAGTGATGACAAAATTATTTAGATTTTTAGTAGTATTCGGCATGGCAGCAACTATTGTTGGCTGCACCACACGAGCAAAAGACGAGGAAACAAAGGCCGAGAAGATTGAACGGGTAAAGGTAGCACCTTTGCAAAAGATTAAAGTTGGGCGCAAAATTGAGCTCTCCACCACCCTACAGGGATACGAAACCATGAATATCTCACCGGGTGTTCAGGGACGTATTGAACATATCTATGTGGATGTGGGATCGGAGGTTAATGTGGGCGATATGCTGGTACGCATGGATCAAACCCAGCTCAACAACACCAAGCTAACCCTTGCCAATCTCGAAGTGGAGTACCAAAGGGTGAAAACCCTCTACGAGTCGGGAACATTACCTCAGCAAACCTATGATAAAACCAAGTTGGGCTACGAGCAAACCAAAGAGAATTTGCAGTATCTGCAGGAAAACACGTTTGTTAAAGCCCGTATCCCCGGCGTAATAGCAGCCAAAAACTATGAGGATGGCGAACTTTTCTCCGGCGTTCCCATTCTCATTCTAACGCAGTTACATCAACTTAAATCGTTGATCAGCATACCCGAATCCTATTTCCCGTTAGTTAAGGAGGGTTTCAAATTGCAATTACGCTCCGATATTTACCCCGGGAAAACTTTCGATGCCGTCATTGAAACGGTTTATCCCACAATCGATGCGGCCACGCATTCGTTTCAGGCCAAGTTGCGTATTCCCAATGCCGATAAGAAATTACGTCCCGGCATGTTTGTACGTACCACTCTGGAGTTGGGTGAGATTGAAAGTATTCTGGTGCCCTACCTTGCCGTACTGAAACTTACAGGCACAAACAACCGATACGTTTTTATCAACGATAATGGCATTGCCCGACGTGTGGAGGTTACGCTGGGACAACGATTTGACGAGCTGATTGAGATTTTTGCACCGGGCATCAAGGAAGGCGACGAAATAGTTGTGCTGGGTCAGGGCAGGCTGGTGGACGGTGCTAAGCTGGAAATTCTCAGAGACTAAAAACGATGGAAGTAAAGAGATGTGAAACGATGGAAATAAAGCGATAGAAAGAGATGAGTATTTATAAATCAGCCATTCATAAACCCATTACAACCCTGCTAATCTTTGCGGGTGTAATTATCATCGGCCTTTTCTCGCT
>JAKQEF010000022.1 GCA_029558675.1 Bacteroidota bacterium
TAAAAATTTGCATGATTTTTGAAACAAACTGTCGCTATATTTGTATATTGTAAATATAATTGTTTAACTTTTATTTATAAACTAAAAACAAATAATTATGAAAATGAAATTTTTTAAGTATGCAGCAATCGCTCTGTTGGGCGTAATGGTAGTTTTCACCGGATGTAACAAAGAAGAAGAGCCTACAGTTTTTGACGACCCAACTGTAACTATTGAACAAGGAGCCAGTTTGGTATTAACTCCTTCTGAAGGGCCTACGTACGATCTTTCCCTTAAGGTTACCATTGATGCTCCGGGTAAGATTAATGAGATTAAAATTCAAAGGACCAAATTCTTAGGATCAACCATCGTGAAAGAGGATGAGTTCATAAATCAGGAGCATTTTGACAAAACGGAAGCTACATTGAACTATCCCGATAATATCAATTTCGAAATTTTCTTCGATGGATCCGTTGATAAAATCGTTTACGATTTTATTGTTACTGACAGGGCCGGCAATATGGGTTCTGCCGATTATACCATAACCATGGGAGCATATACTCCGTTGACCACTGAGGTTACTACCGGCGAAATTTGGAAAATTCATGGTGCCGGAAAAGCTTGCTGGAACCTGAAGGATGACGCAGCAGTAACAGCTATCGGGAATGATGACGAGGTTGTTGCTACTAGGTATTTAATCAGCAGCGATGATGTGAACACAGTCAATGATGTTCCTAATTTTACCGGAAGTTGGACTTCCGATGAGGTGGCTTGGACTTCTACCGGAGGAACCAACTATGTCACTAAAGGAAATGGCACGCTCTATGTAAAAGCCAACGGATACGATTATGCTAATGCTCCCAAAGAGGTTGCATTATACCTTTACGGGGCAGGTACACCCTCAAAAGATGTTGAAAATCCTGCGGTTGGCGATATCTACATCGGCAAACTGGGTGAAGAACTTTACGTTATTAAGATTACCGAGAATAATATTGATGAGGAATACCAACCCAAAGCCAACACCGGTGTTCTGAGATTCAGCTACAAGAAGTAATAACAGGTTTATTATATAAGCACAAAGCCGTCACTATTTTTGTTGACGGCTTTTTTTATTCGTTTAAGCTATAAAATAGCAGAGAAAATTCAACTTCTGCGTAATAAAGTGAGATGAGGATACAATTCGACGCCTACCTGATTTGTGCCCCCAGTTCCTTCACAAAGACCTGTATCAACCTTTGCATGGTTCCATCTATCTGCTTATCGGTAAGGGTTTTGTTCTCATCCTGAAGGGTGAAAGAAACTGCATAGGATTTTTTCCCTTCGCCCAGCTTGGCCCCTTGGTAAACGTCAAAAAGATTGATATGCTTTATCAGCTTTCGTTCAGTTTTATGAGCTAAATCCTTAATCTGGTCGAATGTAATGCCAATGTCAAGGAGCAGGGCCAAATCGCGACGAACTTCAGGATATTTGGCTATTTCTGTAAAGCTCACCTTTGCCTTGCGGGCGAAGTTGAAAGCAATATCCCAACGAATTTCTGCGTAGAGTATCGTTTGCTTTATATCCATCTCCTTCAGAATTTTCTCCGCCACGAAACCGTAGTGCCCAAGTAGCTTTCCGTTCAACATCAGCTTTATCCCAAATTCAAAAAGATCGTTGGGAGCCTCTGCTGTGGAAATATCTCCATCGGAGATACCCAACTTGTGGAATATCCCGTTCAAAAAACCTTTCATGTGGTAAAATGATACTTCCTCCGGTTTTACGAGCCAGCTCTCCTCGTTAATGTTGCCTGTGAGCCATATGCCTAACATTAGCTCTTCGGAGTATGCTTTCAGCGGGTTGGATTCGCTTTTATTCTCTTGGCAAACGCGATAGCAGTTGCCCCACTCGTACAGCTTCAAATTGGGCTTGCGATGGTTGATATTGAATAGTATGGACTCCAATCCACCGAATAGGAGGGTTTGCCTCATGGCGTTCAGGTCGCTGCTCAGCGGGTTGATAATCTCGGCAGCATTATTCTCTGGATATGTAGTGAGGTCTTTGTAGTATGCCTTTTTTGTAAGCGAGTTGCACATTATTTCGTTGAATCCGTTGCCCGACAGGCTAACCGAAATGAGGTTGATAACCTTGTGCATTTCGGGGTATTCGGAATGCGACAGGGTGCTGTTTACCCTTTCGGTAAATTCCACATTGTTGAATCCATATATCCTCAGAATCTCCTCCACCACGTCGGCAGGACGGGTAACGTCAACCCTGTAGGTTGGTATGGAAAGGTCTAACATACCATTGTTTTCGGATATAATATTGATATCCAATAAGTTTAAAATCGTGCGAATGGTTTCAATGGGTAGTTCCTTGCCCACAAGTCGCGTTACATAGTCTAAGCTCAGTTCAACCTTGCCCTCTTCAATCTTATTGGGGTAAACATCAATGATATCCGAAGAAATCTGCCCTCCGGCCACCTCTTTAATAAGCATGGCTGCCCGTTTAAGTGCCCAAACGGTGATGCTGGGATCGGAACCGCGCTCAAACCGGAACGATGCATCGGTATTGAGGCCGTGCCTTTTGGCAGTTCTTCTAACCCACGTCGGGCTGAAGTGAGCGCTTTCTAAGAAAATATTTTTTGTCGCTTCCGTTACTCCCGATTTGGTACCTCCAAACACACCGGCTATGCACATTCCTTCCGATGCATTGCAAATCATCAGGTCTTCGCAATGTAACTTGCGCTCCATCCCGTCAAGAGTGATGAATGGCGTGTTGGCAGGGAGGGGTTTTACAATTACCTTTTTACCTTCAATCTTATCGGCATCGAAGGCATGAAGGGGTTGCCCAATTTCGTGAAGCACGAAGTTGGTAACATCCACCACGTTGTTAATCGGATTAAGCCCTATGGCACGCAGTTTTTTCACCAGCCACTGGGGCGATGGCCCCACTTCGACATTGCTTATGGTTACCCCGCTGTATCGCGGACAAGCCTCGGGATTAACAATTTCGATGGGTATATGAAGGCTGTTGTTGTCCACCTTAAAGCCGTCAACCGAAGGCCTAATGGCTTTAGCCTTGCCTCTCATCCCAAGATAGGCTGCCAAATCGCGGGCAACTCCAAAGTGCGATGCCGCATCAATGCGGTTGGGGGTGAGCCCTATTTCAAGCTGGTAGTCATCCTCCAGGTTGAAATAATCCGCTGCCGGCATGCCAACTGTTGCGTTTGGATTGAGCACCATAATGCCCTCGTGCGATGAACCCAGCCCCAGCTCATCCTCTGCACAGATCATCCCTTCCGAAAGTTCTCCCCTTATTTTGGTTTTCTTCAGCGTAATCTCTTGATCGTTGAAATATAGAGTGGTGCCAATGGTGGCCACCGGAACTTTTTGCCCTATGGCAACATTGGGAGCACCGCAAACAATATTCAGCAGTTCAGCACCTCCCACATCAACGGTGGTAAGGGTAAGGTTATCGGCATTAGGATGCTTGGTACATGTTTTAACCTCGCCAACCACTACCCCTTTGAGACCGCCTCTGACGGCCTCAATTTTTTCAATCCATTCCACTTCCAGGCCAATTGAGGTTAAAATTTGGGCCAACTCTTCGGGCGATTCGCTAAAATCAACGTAGTCTTTTAACCACCGGTACGAAATTTTCATTGAAATAGAAATTATCGGCGTTTTACAATTATTTGCTTAAAACGCACAAATGTAGCGAAAAAAATGTTTGTACTTTGTCGGGCTTGGCATAGAATAATCCCGTTTTTTATCTGCCATTCATTTGTGCAGCAAATAAAATGTCAGGGTTAAAACCAATCAAAACCCTTTTATAAAATCTGAAAAATATTATTTAGGTTAACCTTACTGTTTAGACAAACTATTTTACTTTACATTCGTTATGGTATAAAGTATCGCTCTACTCTAAAATTTACAATGAATTGAATAAATTTGCGTCTAATTGAAAAATGAATGGCATGCATACAAAGAAGTTGGAACGGCAACCGGTAATCTTGGTTACCAATGATGACGGGGTAAGTGCCAAGGGATTGCAATGTCTGATTGAAATGGTGAAACCCTTTGGGAAGGTGATTGCTGTGGCCCCTAAGGAGGGCCATTCGGGAATGTCGCACGCCATTACCATTAAACATCCCCTTCGCATTCGCAAGTATGAACGGGACGATGGCGTTGAGCTCTACTCTGTCAACGGAACGCCTGTGGATTGCGTAAAATTAGCCATGAGCCAGGTGCTGAACTCGCCTCCCGACCTAATAGTGTCCGGAATTAACCATGGCTCTAACTCATCGGTCAGCATATTCTATTCGGGTACTATGGCGGCTGTCATCGAGGGATGCCTGTACGGCATTCCGTCCATTGGCTTTTCGCTGTTAGACTACCTGCCGGATGCCGATTTCACTGCGGTGGTGGAGCATGGGAAGCCAATTGTCGAAGCGGTTTTAGCCCGTGGCCTGGCCAAAGGAACTTGTCTAAACGTGAATTTTCCGGCCATACCTTCGGCTCAAATCAAGGGCATTAAGGTTGTGCGACAGAATATGGGAACATGGAGAGAAGAGTTCGAAAAGCGAACCGACCCGCGCGGATGCGATTACTTTTGGCTTACCGGCTATTACCACAACGAAGAACCCAATGCAACTGACACCGACGAGTATGCCCTGAACAGCGGATTTATCTCGGTAGTGCCCATAAGTATCGATTTGACCAATTACAAGGAGATGACCGCATTGGAAAACGAGTTAAGTAAAAAACAGGCAGTACGAAATGAAGAAAAAATTCGATAACATTTGGCTTGGCGCTATCCTGGCTGTGGCAGCCACAGTGATTACAATGGTATTAATTTACCGTTACAAGCTTCCCTATGAGTATATGCAAACCTTTTTTAAGGATATGTGGATGCATCTCATGGCACCAAAGGTTATCAGCCTTGGGGTTATACCGAATCTTGCACTTTTCCTGCTTTTTGTATATACCGATAGGTATAAATCTGCCAAAGGTGTGCTGGGTGTAACCATCATTTTTGGTATTATAGTTTTTATTTTTAAGCTGACGGCTTAATGGTTCCCCAAATAATGACAATTATCCCCTGATTATGAAGCACTACCTTGTTGCCGGCGAAGCGTCGGGCGATTTACATGCCTCAAACCTGATGCAGGGCATCAAAGGGGTCGATACGGCTGCGGAATTCCGGTTTTTTGGTGGAGATTTGATGCAAGCACAGGGTGGTACGCTGGTAAAACATTACCGGTCAATGGCATTCATGGGCTTCTGGGAGGTGATTCAGAATTTACGTGCGGTATCAAAAAATTTAAGGCAGTGCAAGGAGGATATTCTTTCATACAAACCCCATGCGCTGATTTTAGTCGATTATCCGGGGTTTAATCTTCGAATTGCCAAGTTTGCTAAAAGGAGGGGAATCAGGGTATTCTACTACATAGCCCCCAAGGTGTGGGCATGGAAGGAGTCGAGAGTAAAGCTGCTGAAAAAATATGTAGATAAGCTGATTGTCATTTTCCCATTCGAAGTGGACTATTTCAAAAGACATGGTATTGACGTTATATATGAGGGTAACCCCTTGGTGGATGCCATTGAGAACAGCATCAAAACGGCAACCCCGTTTTCCGTGTTTTGTCAAAACAATAACCTGAGCGATAAACCCATAATAGCACTCCTTGCGGGGAGCAGAAAGCAGGAGATAAGGTATAACCTCCCGACCATGATCTCGCTTATCAACCATTTCACCGATTACCAATTTGTCATAGCGGGTGCACCATCATTGGAGGAGGCTGTATATGAGCCGTATATCGGCAATGCCGATGTTAAGCTGATATTTAACCAAACACAGGAATTACTGCGACATTCCACCGCTGCCGTTGTTACCTCTGGTACGGCCACCCTCGAAGCTGCGCTGCTGAACGTTCCTGAGGTTGTTTGCTACAGGGGCAATACACTATCCATGCTTATTGCCTGGATCGTGATTAGGGTGAAATATATTTCTCTGGTAAATCTTATCATGGGGTGTGAGGTGGTTAAAGAGCTGAAACAGTATGATTGTGTTACATCAGAATTATACAAACAGCTGTCTATGATATTGCCCAATGGAGAATCGCGGGGCACAATGCTTTCCGATTTTGCACAGCTGAGGGGAATGTTGGGAACTGTTGGCGTTTCAAAACGAATTGCTAAAGTAATAGTTGACAATACAATTTCGAATATATAAATCTACTCTGCATGAAGTGGTTTTTTTCCTTTTCTTTCCTTATCCTTTTCACGGTATCCCACGCTCAAAAAATAAGCGTTAGCCTTTTCAACGAGTTGGCCTTACAAACCCTGTTGATTACGCCTGTCAGCGGGCATTACTCGGTTATCACCGACGAGGGAGAGTATTTGGTCTTCCCAAATCAAATGCTATATATTTCAAAAACTGGCGATTCTGTTACGGTACGCGATATGGCATCGAACCTGGGAACATGGAAAAGGGTTTCGATTGTGGGGGCTACCGGCAATGATGTAATAAGGATTAAGCCCATTGTCCCTGCCGTTCCGGCACAGGTGTACGACGACAATCTGGGATTTTACGTTGATTTCAATAGGCTGATGACCATTAACCTGGTTGATATCGATAAGTATATTGCCGGGGTTGTTGAAGCAGAAGCCGGACCATCAGCACTTATGGAGTTTTACAAGGCGCAGGCATTGCTGGCGCGCACCTACGCTTATTCGCACATGGAGCGTCATATGGGCGAGGGTTTCAATCTTTGCGACGGGATACATTGCCAGGTATATAAAGGGAAATCAACCAAAAATCCTATCATACTTCAGGCCACGGAAGAAACCAAGGGACAGGTTGTTGTCGATGCCAACAATGAGCTTATTGCAGGCACTTTCCATGCGAATTGCGGGGGAGAAACGGCAAATTCAGGCGATGTGTGGGTTACACCTCACGATTACCTGGTATCAGTGGAAGATAATTATTGCCGAAGCCTTCCTAACTCGCAATGGGAGGTACGTATTCCCCTTGATACGTGGAGAGAATTTCTTATATCAAAGGGTATTGATGCTGAGAATCTTCCGCCATCGAGTTTTGTATTCACATCCAAAAAGAGAGAGTATTTGTATCCCGTTGGGGGAAAGACAATTCCATTCGTTGATATTCGCAGTCATTTCAACCTAAAATCGGCCTGGTTTTCTATGGATATTGTATCCAACAACCTCGTTCGATTGCGAGGAAAGGGCTATGGGCATGGAGTTGGCATGTGTCAGGACGGAGCCATGCAAATGGCGCGACGCGGAAAAAACTATAAGGAGATTCTGTCGCACTATTTTAAAGGGGTAAGCGTCATTGATTTTTCGCAGCTGGACGAAACGATAGAAGTGGAAAGCGATGACTTGGAAGAGTAAGGTTGATGCTACCTGCTCCGAATAGTTTCTCCTCTTTGAATAATTCACTATTCCACCTTGGAGGCATCCAAATCTTTGGGTATCGTATTGGGCTTATAAAGGAAACCCGGTTCCGGATTCTCAACGGGTGGCGTAAGGGGTAGGGGAGATTGTTCCCGCTGCGGATTTCGAACGTCGATATTGGGCATGTATTCCCATTTCCCATTTTTAAACTGAAGGCCATCGAATGTAAAATCGGGTCCGTAGAACTGGTAGTTCCCTGCAAAATCGCCACGCATGGGCGACAGATGGTCGAATACAATCATGTCCTTGGCAGTATCGTATCGGAGGGACATATTAGCCTGAGCGGAGTATTCAAAAACAATGCGGCTAATCAAATGGTTACGCACCGAAATGATTGGAGTACCAAGAATTGGCGTGCCATCTCTGCCAAGCGAGAGCACCTCAATAACCCTTTTGCGCGAGAACAGGTTGTTGAAATCGACCCCAAGCAGTGTATAGTATGTAACTCCTTCGAAGGTGTTTTGGTGAATGTAGTAGTACAATGCCCCGAACCATTTATCAGGATTTGAAATCTCAGTTTGCGGAGTTTCAAACTGCTCCCGATGATCGTTTAGCCGAAAAACGGCTACATTACCGTTTATCCTGGTTTGAATAAAGCCAAAGTATGTTTGCATGCCGCTTTGGAGTGGGATATTCCATGTGAAGACCCGAAGGAGTTTGTCCGCAGTGTTTAATTTGCCGATATGCGTCAATGAGTCGAAGGGGTAATCAAAAGCCTCATTTTTTTCCAGTACACTTTGCAAATAGTCGGAAAACAGCTGGTTCGATACATATTTTTTAGCTATATCCTTTTCGTCAATCACAGTCTGCATCAGCATACGCAACGAATCTTCTGCCTGCCTTAGATCGATTGGTTCCTGAGCCTTGGCAAAAGGAAGAAAGTTTGTGATAACAATGAGCAACAGTAGCAATGTCCTTCGTGTGAACATAACAGGGATTGTGAATGTTACTATAACGATACTTATTCAAAAATAATTATAATGTTTTGCAGTATATGGATCTAAACGGGTTTGTGAAAAAAATATTTTCATGGCGAGTGCTTATTGGCCTGCTGGCTGGGGGTGCGTTGGGCTATGCCTACTATCATTTTATTGGCTGTCGGGGTGGATCCTGCCCCATATGGGCCAATCCCTGGAGAAGTACCCTCATTGGAATGGCCTTTGGTGCCGTACTGCTATTCGATACAAGAACTAAAGCTGATCGAGAACCTGAGAAAGAGTAGAGCAAGCTTCCCTTATTTCGTCATCCGTAATTGATATCGGAGGGGCAATTCTGAAGGAAGTAGTGCAGAAAAGGAACCAGTCTAACAGAATGCCTTGTTGCATGGCCAATGCTATACATTGTCGTACTTTTTCAAACGAACCAAGTTCTACTGCAATGAATAGCCCCGACGAACGCCAGCCTTTAACGGCCGGGTGCCTGGCAAGAAGTGTTTTAAATAGTTCAGCTTTCTTCTCAACACCCTCAATCAGCCTTTCTTCGATAATTACGTTGAGAGACGCCAAAGCTGCGGCACAGGAAACGGGATGCCCGCCGAATGTTGTAATATGCCCCAGTGGCGGATTATGTGTAATGCATTGCATTATATTACGGTTGGCAATAAAGGCTCCAAGCGGCAATCCGCCACCAAATGCTTTGGCCAGGAGCAGGATATCCGGAACCACCCCATATATCTCAAATGCAAACATTCGTCCGGTTCTGCCCAATCCGGTTTGAATTTCGTCGAAAACCAGTAAAGACCCAACCTGATCACATTTTGCCTTGAGTAGTTTTAGATAATCATTTGTTGGAACTACAACTCCACCCTCGCCCTGAACAGGCTCTACCACAACGCAGGCAGTTTTATCCGTAATCCTGTCGAACTCCTTTACGTCGTTAAAATGTATGTGCTTAATACCGCTTACCAGCGGTCTGTACGCCCTCTTTTGATCTTCATTTCCCATCAGGCTGAGCGCTCCGTGGGTACTGCCATGGTAAGCATTGTGCATGGCTATTACCTCATAACGGCCGGTGTACCTTTTGGCAAGCTTCATGGCTCCTTCAACGGCTTCGCTACCTGAGTTGACAAAGTACACATTGTCAAGTGTTTTGGGAAGCAGGCTGGTGATAAGTTGGGCTAATTTTACCTGAGGGTATTGAATGTATTCGCCGTAAACCATAAGGTGCATATATCGGTTTACCTGTTGAGTAATCGCATCGATAACCTTTGGATGGCAATGCCCGATGTTGCTGACCGATACCCCGGAAATCAGATCGAAATACCTTTTACCTTTTTCATCAAAAAGGTAAACCCCCGTTGCTCTTTCCACTTCAAGCTGCAGGGGGTTATCCGATGTTTGGGCAATATGTTTTAAAAAAATCTCCCGAGGAGTTAACATTGTTTATTAACTATTTGCTAATCAGTTTTATATCCTTAAGCAATTTGTCCCGATACGATTTCCCGATGGGGATTATTTTTTTTCCATCGGAAACCTTTATTAAAATTGAATTGTCTTCAATGCTGTGTACGTGGTTAATGTTGACGATAAATGAACGATGAATGCGTTTAAAATTGGCCAGTGGCAGTTGATTTTCGATGGCTTTCATGGTAAAATGTATGGTGAACTTGTCATTGATGGTTGTAATCACCACATAATTTTCCAATGCTTCAACCCACAGAACATCGTCGAATTTTACCTTTACCAGAGAATTACTTTTTTTAACAAAAATCTCTTTGTCTTCGCCGGGTGCAATATAGCTCCTGTCGAAGCTTTCCAATGCTTTATTGGCAGCTTTAAAGAAACGGGCGTAGTTTACAGGCTTCAGCAGGTAATCGGTAACATGGTATTCAAATGCCTTCAGGGCGTATTTCTCCTTGGAGGAAACAATAATGACCTGAGGAGGTTGATCTAAGGAGTTTAGAAAGTCAATCCCTGTCATTTCGGGCATTTCGATATCGAGGAATATGAGATTAACCTTATTCCCGCTCTTCAGAAAGTTAATGGCTTCGATGGCTCCGGCAAAGGAGTGTTCAAGGGTTAAGAAACTTGTACGGGTTATAAAATCTTCAATTACTCTCCTCGAAATATCATCGTCATCTATCACTATGCACTTCATGGCAGTAGAATTTATATTTCTAACGAAAGTATGGAAAAAATTCCAATAATCCTCCCTTTATTCGTTAATATTGTGATATAATTGTTCAGCAAAAAATCTTTTCTCAATCGATCTCCAACTTTTTACCGTTAATCTTAGCCACTGCAAAAGCAGTATGGCTTTTTCTCTCTCGGTTAGCCGATAATCAATAGTTGAGTTATGTAGTCTGGCGGTTAGCTTATGAATGCAAATTGCCACAGAAACGGAGAGGTTTAAACTTTCGGTAAACCCAACCGTAGGAATCTTAACGATTTCGCTGGCATTTTTCAGGACTAATTTCGACAATCCGTTCAGTTCATTCCCAAAGAATAGGGCAAACTTCCCCTTTTCGATGGAAAAGTTGTCAAGGCTAACGTCGGAAGCGTGCGGCGAAGTCCCTACGATTCTGTATCCTTCCCTTTTTAGCTGCTCCACAGCTTCCAGTGAGTTATTTTGCTTTTGTTTGTATTTGTATATGTCGAGCCATTTGGCCGCCCCCATCGATACTTTTGGGTTTACGGAGAATTTATGGTCATTCTCTATAATATGAATATCCTGAATGCCAAAACATTCGCACGAACGAATGGCCGCGCTGGCATTTTGCGACTGGTGGATATCCTCCAAGACTATGGTAACATATCGTGTTCTTTCCTCTAATATGGATTGAAATAGTTCCAGCCGTTTTTCCAGCACGCATTCCGATAGGATCCCGATGAGCCCTTGCACAACCTGTGGCGACAGTTCGAAAATGTCAGATGGCTTCCTTTTCATGTATGCTATGCAATGAGTAGTTCGAAATAACTGTATGCATTGGCAAAAAAATAAGTGGGGCACCAGTTGCGATGCCCCACTTATTATATTTCTTGAAAGATCTTAGTTTACTTTCGAATTAAGATCGCTACCCGGTTTGAATTTTACAACTTTTTTAGCGGGGATGTTGATTGGTTTGCCGGTTTGAGGATTACGGCCGGTTCTTGCGCTCCTTTTAATAACGGTGAAAGAACCAAAACCAACAAGGGATACTCTACCGCCTTTTTTTAGGGCGTTACCGGTAGTTTTTACAAAAGCATCCAATGCTTTTTTAGCATCAGCCTTAGTAATTTTTGCTTCAGAAGCAATTGCATCAATTAATTGAGCTTTGTTCATAATACAAAATTTTTAGGGTTAGAAATAGTTAGTTTACAGTAAACATTACAAATATAGAGCATATAATGGGTTTTCCAAGCGTTTTTATCAATAAAATAGTATTCATGCAACTATTTTTGATGAAATTCCCTCAATTCTCCATATTGTTAGCTAAATTATAGATAATTATCTTATAAATGCAAGGGATATTAAAAGAATTTGCTTTTTTTTTTAACACATGTTGAAAAAATTGAAAAATAGAAAAAATGGAAATATCTTTGCCCCCGGAGAAATGGCAGAGCGGTCGAATGCGGCGGTCTTGAAAACCGTTGTACCCGCGAGGGTACCGGGGGTTCGAATCCCTCTTTCTCCGCTAAAGATTGAAACCCGCTTCCCGCGGGTTTTTTTATTTACCCCTCTGAGTACGTCGAAAGTTGATTGATTGTTTAACCCCTTTTTGCGTAAATGTTTATTTCAAGCCGTTGCCAAGGATGCTTTACAATTCACATCCCCAATCCGATACCTTATATTGGTAAGCTGCTCAGAATACTCCCAAAGCTCTTTCGCCTTTTCTGCGTTGTATGACAATTCCGATGATTTTACCTGTACGGGATGCCCCGATAGTTGCAACAATCCGGATGGACCAAAGTACTGCCCTCCTTTAACGGCAGGATCGGAGGCTGCACGTATTTGGGCAAGCGAAGCCGATTGCGGAGTAGGCAAAACCACTCTTATTAACGGTAAAAGAAAACGCAACCAGGGTTTACTCTCCTGAAACCGACCCAGGTGGGTATAGGATGCCCCGGGATGGGCAGCAACGGCCATGGTTTGGCAGCCATATAGTTCGAAACGACGCTGTAGCTCATAGGTAAACAGTATGTTGGCTAACTTCGATTGGCAGTAAGCTTTGAACGGTTTGTAGCCATTAGAATCCTTGAAAAAAGAGATGCTGTTACCATAGCCATTTCTTATCATCTTGTGTGCGAGGCTGCTTACCATTACAACCCTCGAATTTGGCGTATTGATAATGGTGTCCAGGAGAAGGCCGGTAAGGGCAAAATGCCCCAAATGATTTGTTCCCAATTGGCTTTCGAAGCCATCTATTGTCAAGGCAAAGGGACTTGCCATAATCCCGGCATTGTTCATAAGTATGTCTAACCTAAAGTATTGCTGTTTGAACTTTTCAGCAAATCTCCTGATGGACGACAGGTCCGTAAGGTCAATAGCCATTACTGAGATCTTAGCAACTTGGGATTCCTGCAAAATCTTATTCCTGGCTTTTGCCCCTTTTTCCATCGAGCGGCAGGCAATGATAACATGGGCACCTTTTAACGCAAAGGCCTTGGCGGTTTCAAATCCCAATCCGCTATTCCCGCCTGTTACCACCATAACTTTGCCTGTTTGATCAGGCATATCAGCCAAAGACCACCTTTTCCGATTCATTATTTTTTTGGGCAAAAATACTGGAAAAGTTGTGGCAAAAAAAATTAATGCCAAACATGAACGAACTCGAGGCGAGTGGACAACCGATATCAATATGTATTCATTTGATTATTACAAATATGTACATTAAGTAAGCATGGATATACTCTCAATCAAAATAAAAGCCATCGACAATATTGCATATCAATATAAAATATAGCTAAATTTGCGCCCACAAAATTGAATGGTTCGACCATTGGAGAGATGCCGGAGCGGTCGAACGGGGCGGTCTCGAAAACCGTTGTCCTGCGTAAGCGGGACCCAGGGTTCGAATCCCTGTCTCTCCGCTCTTCATGTAAAGTCCCGCCTTTGGGCGGGATTTTTCCGTTTTGACTAAGGCATTCCGATCTTTTTTCCATAATATATTGGGATTTGTGAACCACCCATTGAAAATCGAATAAGCGATACCATTTTATGGATTGTCCGGTTTCATCACTCTTTTTCAGCACCCGTGAGTATGTCGGTTTAATATATGAGCTACCTTTGCCGAAATATTTTGTGTATTTTTATAGACGCGCGTGGAAAAGGCTAAAAGAACACCAATTCACGATTATCAGCTGATTGACTGTGGCGATTTCGAAAAACTCGAAAGGTTTGGTCCATACTACCTTATACGCCCCGAGTCGCAGGCTATATGGAAGAGGAAGTTGAACACCGAACAATGGCATAAACTTGCACATGCGCGCTTTAAGCGCGAACAGCAAAAGGTTTCGTATCGGAGCGGTGATTTGGTGAATGGTGGCTGGAGTCTTTTCAAAAAAATGCCCGAAAGCTGGACAATAAAATGTCCGCTCCCGAAGGGCAGCTTTACCCTCAAGCTAAGCCTTACCTCTTTCGGTCATATGGGAATATTCCCCGAACAGATTGATAACTGGAGTTTTATATATAATGCAGTGCGGGAGAGCAGAATTGCTACTCCACGGGTACTCAACGCCTTTGCCTATACAGGGGGCGCTTCCCTGGCCGCAAGGTCGGCAGGGGCCGAGGTTACCCATCTCGATGCGGTGAAACAGGTGGTACACTGGGCAAAAGAGAACATGGAACTGAGCAATTTGACGAATATAAGGTGGATTGTAGACGATGCTCTTAAATTTTTAAAACGGGAGTACAAAAGGGGAAAAACATACCATGGGCTGATACTCGATCCCCCGGCGTATGGGCGTGGCCCCGGTGGTGAAAGGTGGATTCTTGATGAGAGCATTAACGAGGTGTTAGATGCCTGTACCAAACTGCTTGAACCCAAAGGCAATTTTTTTGTATTAAACCTATACTCATTGGGCTATTCCCCTTTGATTTCGAAGAATTTGGTAGAATCGCATTTCGGTTCAAAAGGGCTTACCTACGGCGAGTCGTCCATACGGTCGGAAACGGGAATTGAACTTCCACTGGGTACTTACGTGCGTTTTCGCAACGATTAATTCTACAGCACAATCCAATAAGGCGTATCAATGAACACCAATGTTGAGGATATCATCAGCAAGCAAAATGAAAGGGTAAAGAACCTGATCAAATTGCAGAAATCGAGCGAGAGGCGTAGCCAGGGTGTTTTTACCATTGAGGGGATAAAGGAGATACAAAAAGCAGCCTCATCGGGTTACAGGTTGATTGCGGCCTATTTTTGCCCCGATATTATTGATTACAAACAGGTGATTGAAATTGTTGGGAACCAAAAGGATCTTATTTTCTACCGGATAACCCGCGATATATATAATAAGGTATCCTACAGGGAGAACTCAGGCGGGATAATTGTGGTTGCCGAGTCGAAACGGCACTTGCTGAGCGGTATAACGGTTGACCAAAATCCTTTCTTCCTAGTTATTGAAGGCATTGAGAAACCGGGGAATATAGGGGCAATGTTGAGAACAGCCGATGCGGCGGGTGTTTCGGGGGTGTTCATATGCAATTCCTCAACCGATTTGTACAATCCCAACGCCATTAGGTCGTCCCTTGGATGTGTGTTTACCCTTCCCATTGCGCTATGCTCCAGCACTGAAGCAGTGGAATGGCTGTCTGCCAAAGGGGTACAAATTGTGGCCACCCATTTGCAGGCCACAAAATCCTATTTCGATATTGACTATACGCTGCCTACGGCAATTGTGATGGGGGCGGAAGCTACGGGAATAACAGGTATTTGGAGCGAGGTTGCCAATGCCAATGTCATTATTCCCATGCGGGGAGTAACCGATTCTCTGAACGTATCAAACGCAACGGCCATAATCATTTTCGAGGCCCTGAGGCAAAGGCTTACCTTGTGATACCTTATTAAAATATGGGACAGCTCTATAGCTGTAACTCATAAAGTTTTGCGTAGTAGCCATCCAGTTTCAAAAGATCATCGTGTTTCCCCCTTTCAACTATCTCGCCCTCATGTAGCACGCAGATCAAATCGGCATTTTTCACGGTCGACAGCCTATGGGCAATGACTATTGATGTTCTGTTTTTCATTAGGTTCTCAATGGCATCCTGCACCAGTCGCTCCGATTCGGTATCCAGCGACGAGGTAGCCTCATCAAGAATCATGATGGGGGGATTTTTCAGGATAGCCCGGGCTATGCTAAGCCTTTGCCTTTGCCCTCCCGAAAGTTTGCTGCCCCTATCGCCAATATTCGACTGGTAGCCTTCGGGGGTGGCAACAATAAATTCGTGTGCGTTGGCAATCTTGGCCGCTTCGGCCACCTCTTGGCTGGTGGTACCGTCCACACCAAAGGCAATGTTGTTGAAAAAGTTGTCGTTGAACAGGATGGGCTCCTGGTTAACATTGCCCATGAGGTGCCTCAAGCTATTCAATGAGTACTGTTTAATATTTACGCCATCCAGCAGTATTTCTCCCTCCATTACATCGTAAAACCTGGGCAGCAGATCGACAAAAGTGCTCTTACCCGACCCCGATTGCCCCACAAGGGCAATGGTTTTCCCTTTTTCTATGGTTAGGTTAACGTTTTTCAATACGTACTCGTCCTGATATTTGAAGCTGACATTACGATATTCGATGGATGAATTAAAATCTTTAACCTCAATGGCACCGGCAGTATCCTTAATGGGATTGATGGCATGGAGAAGACCATCGAGCCTGTCGGCAGAGGCCATTCCTTTGAGCACGTTGAAGTAGGCACTGGAGAACGACTTAGCTGGGTTAATGATCATATAGAAAATGGCTATATAGCCAATAAGCCCTTCGGGCGAAAGTCCGCCCTGACCGTTGAAAACTAATTTTCCACCGTACCATAGTACCAGACCAATGACAATAGTGCCTAAAAATTCGCTCAGTGGGCTGGCAAGATCTCTTCTGCGCCAGATCCTTACCATAATTTTTGTGTAAAGGCTATTTACTCCTTCAAACCGCTTTCGCATTTTTTCTTCGGCATTGAAAGCCTTTATAATTCGTAGGCCGCCCAGTGTTTCTTCAATGATGGAAAGAATTTCTCCCAATTTTTGTTGCCCTTTGTAAGAGGCTTTGCGCAAGCTTTTACCCACTCTTCCAATAACTAAACCGGCAATTGGAAGGATCAACATAACAAATAGTGTGAGGTTAGGGCTCATCACGATCAATGCGGCAAGATGTACAATGATAATAATCGGCTCCTTAAAGAACATTTCCAACGACCGGATAATCGATACCTCTATCTCAGTCACATCATTGGTCATCTTGCTGATAATATCACCTTTTTTTTCTTCGGTATAGTACCCAAGGGGAAGTTCTAAAACCTTTTTATACAAGGCGTTGCGTATATCACGAATAACTCCGATGCGGATGGGTGACAAGTACCACAGGGCAGCGTATGCAAAAAAGTTTTTAAGAAGGGAAGCAATGATCACAATAAAAATTACGAAAAGTAGTGCGGATGCCTTATCGTGGTTGATGATAATTTTACTTATGAAAAAGTAAAAGGTGTTTTTTATGGATTCGATATTCATTGCAAATTCGCATCGCTCCTCCACAAGCGGCGCAGTACCAAACAGTAATCCCAGGAAAGGGATAATCATGGTGAGCGAGAAAAGCGAAAAGAAGGCTGAAAAGATATTTGCCAGAATATTGGCTAATGCTTTCCACTTGTAAGGAAAGATGAATTTAAAAACCTTGTAAAATTTTCTCATAAAAGAATCTTTCCAAAAAGAGATTTCTTATTGTAGTTAAATGTATCTCAATAAATTGCTAAATAAATTATGTATCTAAATTATAGCCGCCAATCGACTGCATGCTGCCATTGCCTTATGCAATTTAGCGAAGCGCAAAGATAACAATCAGCAAACAAACCCTACACCCTTTTTATTGTTCCTTTCGGACAAATATTATTAACAAAAAACGGTTGACCTTTTATTAAAACCCTCAACTCTTATTTGCTTAACTTAGCTGAGTAGAAAACATAATAGTTTATCCCTTCTGAATTTATAGTTATGCCAAATAGAATCAAGGTTTCAGCGGTATCTTACCTCAATACGGCACCCCTTGTTTATGGATTGAAACGCTGCGATATTAAGGATGCAATTGACCTTGTATTAGATTATCCTGCCGAATGTGCAAAGAAAACCCTATCGGGAGAATCGCATATGGGGCTTGTACCTTTGGCTTCCATTGTAAATAGAAAAGATTTTAACATAATCACCGATTATTGCATCGGCACCAACGATAGGGTCAGGACAGTTGCATTGCTAAGTAACGTCGGCATAGATGAAATCGATACCATATATCTGGATTACCAATCGCTAACATCGGTAACATTGATAAAAATCCTTGCCAAACACCATTGGAAAAGGGAGTTTGTTTGGAAACCTTTCGGCCCCGTCAGCAGCTATCAACAAATCCACCATTCGGAAGGTGTGGTGGCCATAGGGGATAAGGTATTCGATTTGGAGTCGCATTTTAAGATGAGCTACGATTTGGCTGAACAATGGATTTCTTTTACCGGATTCCCCATGGTTTTTGCCGTTTGGACAACCCGCGAGCAGCTTAACCGCAACTTCATTGACAACTTTAATAAGGCACTGCAATACGGAGTTGACAGGATCCCTGAGGCAGTTGATTTCCACGGGCCTTCCATAGTGGATAAAGATGAAGCGGTGGGATATCTGACAAATAATATCTCATTTGATTTGGATAAAAGGAAAAGGGAATCCATTAATGCATTTGGCGATTTAGCCAAAGAATTTTTAATCTAAAATGCCATAATCAAAACCTAATAAATACTAATATGAAGGAAATGAGTTTTTTATGTGTTTTCATGATTAGCCTTATAGCTAATGGTGCGACAGCATCAACTTCGGACTCGCTGGGGGTGAGCAGGCAGATCGTCTATAAAATAAATATTAAAGAGGATATAATGCCCTCGGCATGGAGGCAGGTTCAGAAAGGATTTGCTGAGTCAAATAAGCAAAACGCCAATATTGTGCTGTTTCATTTGAACACATATGGTGGAATGGTCAACATGGCCGATTCCATACGTACTAAAATCCTCAATAGCCGGATACCCGTTTGGGTGTTCATCGACAATCAGGCAGCCTCGGCAGGGGCACTCATCAGCATTGCATGCGATAGCATTTACATCAGGCCCGGGGGTAGCATAGGGGCTGCAACGGTGGTGAACCAAACAGGGGAGGTGGCACCGGATAAATATCAGTCGTTCATGCGTGGCATCATGAGGGCCACCGCCGAAGCCAAGGGTAAGGATACAATTGTAGTTGATGGCAAACCTACGGTAAAATGGCGGCGCGATCCCCGAATAGCAGAGGCCATGGTTGATCCCACCGTGGTGGTTGAAGGGCTGGTTGACGACACTAAGGTGTTAACTTTCACTGCCGATGAGGCAATGGAATGGGGGTATTGCGAGGGGAAATGCGAATCGGTAGCCCAACTTCTGGAAATGGTGGGTATAAAAGATTACGTTATTGTTGAGTATAAACCCACACCGCTGGATAAAATGATTGGTTTTCTAACCCATCCGGTTGTTTCGGGAATTCTAATCATGATGATTATTGGGGGGATTTATTTCGAACTGCAAACTCCGGGCGTTGGATTTCCGCTTGTGGTGGCTCTGCTGGGAGCCATACTGTTCTTTGCGCCTCACTATCTGGAGGGTTTGGCTGAGCATTACGAGTTGATTATCTTTATTATAGGTATTGTGCTGATAATCATTGAGATTTTTGCAATTCCCGGTTTCGGTATAGTTGGCATTAGCGGAATTGTGCTCGTTGTGCTTGGGCTTACACTGGGAATGATTGATAATAATATTTTCCGCGATGTTCGCCCCTTTGCCTGGGTTGAATTGCTCAAACCATTAGTTGTGGTTTCTGTAGCTCTTTTCTCCGGACTGATCCTCTCCATTGCATTAAGCCGTAAATTGCTCACCTCGCCTACTTTTCCCGGGCTATCACTGAGCGCTAAACTATCGGAAGACGAGGGATATATAGGTATAGACAGGCGTCAGAAGGAGATGATAGGCAAGATTGGCAGGGCATTAACGGTACTACGCCCCTCGGGGAAAGTGGTGATTGACGAGGAAATATTCGACGCCGTTTCGGAAGATGGATTCATTGGAAAAGGCGAAGAGGTGAAGGTTATCAAGGATGAGGCTGGGCAAATATACGTGATGCGTATTTAGCATTTATAAATTCTTCACCCTCTTAAGCCCTAACATATTGATAATCCAGTTTGCTAGCGGTTTCTCGGCCTGTCGGTTCTTTAGGTTGAGATAAATTCCCAACTTTTTGAGTATGGGCAGTTTGTGGGTCTCAACAAATTCAATCAGCGTGCCATCGGGGTCCTCTATGTAGGTGAAGTGTCCGGCTGCCTCGCCCATGTCAAAGCTTTCGCCTTGGTTCTTATTGGCGTTGGAATTCACTGTAAAGGGAAAACCCTTATCGTTGCACTCCTTTTCCAGTGCGTTCATACTCCTGATATCGAAGCAAAGGTGGATAAAGCCCAGGTCGCCCCAAAACCGGTTTTCGAATATTTTTACTGATTTACGCTCAACTGTTTGAACCAGTTCAATTTGTCCGTTGCCGAGCATTCGGCTGAAAGGGCCTTTTCGAGGTTGGCTATTGGTCAGGATGACCCTTTTGAAAACTTGATTTCCACCCGGCAATTCAGCCATATCAATAAAATTCCCGGTGCTATTGTATAGTATTTTGTCGAAACCAAGTATTTCCTGATATACAGGTAATGCCATATCCATATCGCTCACCCCGATTACTGCACCGTAGGTGGCACCGGTGGGTTTACCGGATTTCCTAAACCAATCGCATTTCTCCTCCACCAGCTCGAAGGTGTTTTCATAGGGATCGTTTATATAGAAATGCCTTTGTCCCGATGGGCTTTTGGTAATTGGCGATAACATTGCAGCTCCTGAACTCTGGAGGTGGGAGTATGCTATATCGATATCGAAGCATTTAATTTTTGCTGCAAATATACCCAGATCGCCCAATCGTGGCGGCTCCATGGGTGGCAGGGGCCTCCTTTGGGAGTACTGCCATATTTCAAATCCTCCTCCGCCATCAAGGTTAACAGCCAACGCCGCATGGCGCTTTTGGGGTTTTCCCCCGGTGTAAGGCAGCATAAGTTCTGCTACGGTGTCGTCTTCAAAAATGCGGATATCAACGCCAAAAGCCTTGATATACCACCGCCAGGCTTCGTACAGGTTGGTTACCCCAATGCCAATTTGTTGAATTCCACTGATTACCTTACTCATCGGTTTAAATTTTAGGTTGGTTTCACATTTTTTATCACCCTGAAGAACAGGGTGGGGAAAAGTCGTTTTATATGAACCATCAGCAGTTCTTTTCCGCCGATTAGCTTCTCGGGTTTGCGTTTCTTTATGGCGCGGATGTACTCCTCGGCGCACCTTTCCACGGGTATCCCTGTGGCCTGCCCGGGGTCCATTTTTCCATAGGCTTTCCCATCTTTTTCTATGGCACTCAACGAGATGTTGGTTCTCACCCTTCCCGGGTAAGCTATGGTTACACTGATGTTATGGGGCTGTAGTTCGAGCCGCAGCGTTTCGAAGTAGCCCTGAATGGCGTGCTTGGCAGCGGCGTAGGCCGACCGCAGGGGGAATCCAAATTTACCCGATATGCTGCTGGTGGCAGCAATAAAACCCTCGCCTGCCGATAGCATTCCTGGGAGTACGGCTTTTGTAAGGATTATGTATGAGAAGAAGTCGATTTCCATTATCTTCCTGTCGAGTTCCAGGGGAGTTTCGTGCGCCAGTGCGCGCTGGCTGATACCGCCATTGTTGATTAACAGGTATATGGGACCAAATTTATCGACGGTTTCCTTGGCCACCCGGCTAACCTCATCGGGATTGTTCAGGTCGAAGGCAATGGCCTTACAAAAGGAGGTGTGTTTCAAGCATCTACTTGCCACTTGTTCCAGCTCAACAGGCTGGTTGGACGAAATGATAAGCTGCGCTCCCTCCCGGGCCAACCGGTAGGCCAAAGCCTCGCCAATGCCCGAAGAGGCTCCTGTTACCCAGCATACTTTATCCTTGAAAAGCATTGTGAAAGAAGGTGTTTATTAGAGAGTATTCCCTATAATTTCCATGAATACAAATATCAAAAAAAAAATTGATTTTCTAATTATGTGAATATAATGCTTGGTACTATTCAATTTTAGCAATACAAATGATTATTTTTATGGCTGATTGAAACGATTTTTTGCAACATGATAGCCCATGGAAAAAGGGAAGTATAAAATCCTGCTGGTGGACGATGAGCCTGACATACTTGAGTTTGTTGGCTATAACCTTCGCAAGGAGGGATTTCGGGTTGACACTGCTGCCAACGGGCTCGATGCAATTAACCGTGCGCTGGAAGTAAAGCCGCATCTTATTCTGATGGATGTGATGATGCCCGAGATGGATGGTATTGAAACGTGTAGGGTGATAAGGAAGGATAAGGGTCTTAAAAATGTTGTCATTGCTTTCCTAACTGCAAGGGGAGAGGATTACTCCCAGATATCCGGCTTCGATGCCGGTGGCGATGACTATATTACCAAACCCATTAAGCCCAAAGTATTGGTTAGCAGGGTGAAGGCATTGCTTAAGCGTGTAAATCCCATTATTCCTGACGAGACAAAGGGCGATGATGGAGCGAGCAGGATTATTATTGATAAAGAGCGTTACATAGTGATTCGACAAGGGAAAGAGATAGAGCTGCCTAAAAAGGAGTTTGAACTTTTGGCCCTGCTGCACAGCCAGCCGCACAGGGTGTTTACCCGAAACGAGATTTTTGCCAACGTGTGGGGCGACAATATCATTGTGGGCGACAGGACCATTGACGTGCATATCCGCAAGCTACGGGAGAAGCTGGGCGACAGGTATATAAAAACCGTAAAGGGGGTGGGGTATAAATTTACGCAGTAATCAGAGTATGTCCGGCTTACTTACCATGTCGGCCTATCCTTACAACCACTTTGTAGAATTGCAGCGTAAGGCACTCATGCCCATGGCCATATTCCTTAAGATGTGTTTTCTGGGGCGATGCACGGGCATCGTTCAGAGTCCTGTTCTTTGACAACCGGTATTATAAAATATTAACTACTACCCCAAAATTAACTGAAGTATAAATAGGTTTCCTGATGGCCTTTATATAGTAACAAATCTCTGAATCCATAATAATTGCAAACTTTGACCACTGATATTTTACTCCAGCACTTAAAGACTGCACGCCGAATCCCATCTTTAA
>JAKQEF010000074.1 GCA_029558675.1 Bacteroidota bacterium
GGTGAAATAGTACACGAGGAGAACTGGGGATTAAAAAAATTGGCCTACCCCATTCAGAAAAAATCCACAGGATTTTACCATCTCATTGAGTTTAAAGCCGAGGGCGAACTCATTGAAAAATTAGAGGTGCAGTACCGTCGCGATGAGCGGATTATCCGCTTTTTAACGTTCAGAATGGATAAACATGCCTTTGAGTATGCCGAGAAAAAGCGCCGGACAAAAGTTGAACAAAATCTTAAGGAGGAGTAGAACATGAATCAGGCACAAAGCGAAATCAGGTATTTAACCCCCCCATCGGTTGAGGTTAAGAAAAAGAAGTACTGCCGCTTCAAAAAGAATAAGATTAAGTATATCGACTATAAAGACCCCGAGTTTTTGAAAAAATTCTTAAACGAGCAGGGCAGAATTTTACCACGGCGATTAACCGGAACATCCCTTAAATATCAGCGTAAAGTGGCCATTGCTGTGAAGAGAGCTCGCCATTTGGCACTTCTACCTTTTGTAACAGACTTGTTGAAATAAAAAACAGGAGATTAGTACAATGGAAATTATTTTGAAACAAGATATCCCAAACTTAGGGCATGCCGATGATATAGTGGTTGTTAAGGATGGCTATGCGCGAAACTATTTGATACCCAAGGGCTATGCCATTTCGGCCACCCCTTCAGCAAAAAAAGTTCTTACTGAGAATATCAAGCAAAGAGCCCACAAAGAGGCCAAGATAAAAGGCGATGCCGAATCTGTAGCTAAGCAACTCGAAGGGATCAAGCTGATTATTGGTGCAAAAACCAGCTCGACAGGTAAAATATTCGGATCGGTCAATACTATTCAAATTGCTGAGGCTCTTGCAGAAAAAGGGTTAGAAATTGACAGAAAGAACATTACCATTAAAGATGATCACATCAAAGAGGTGGGTAACTACACGGCTGAGGTAAAACTGCACCGCGATGTTAAGGTTACCATCGATTTTGAGGTGATTGCAGAGTAGTAACTTCCAATACGACAAGATAATGAAACAAAGCCTCGGATTCACTCCGGGGCTTTGCTTTTTTGGCTACCCTTTAAAGGCTATGGCCTCAATTTCAACTAAAGCTCCCAAGGGTAGTTTTACCACCCCGTAGGCTGCTCTGGCGGGTTTGTCGCCGGAAAAGAATTGAGCATACACCTGATTCATGGGAACAAAATTCTCCATATCACTCAATAAACATGTCGTTTTAACCACGTTATCGTAGGTTAATCCGGCCTTGCTGAGGATGGCACCAATATTTTTTAGAACCTGTTCGGTTTGCTCGGCAATACCGCCCGGAACGATTTGACCGGTTGCCGGATCAATGGGTACCTGCCCTGAGATAAATACAAAATTGCCGGCTTCAACAGCCTGACTGTAGGGTCCAACTGCTTTCGGAGCCTGATCGGTGTTGATAATCTTCTTCATTTTCATTGTTTTTGGTTAACATTATTGGTTTCAAAAAAACAGCTTGTATTCTATTAGAAATTGTCCTGATAGCTCTTTCGCTTGCTATATTTCAAATCCTTTAGCGTGGCAGATTTTACGTTTATATTAAAGCTGAAACTTTTAAGAAATCCTATCGGCACAACCGACAGCCTCATTTCCCAGCAGTGTAGGTCGCGATAGAAATTTATGGATGTGGTTGTCAATTTCCCTGTTTTAATGTCGTATCCTGAGTAAAAGCCAATTTTCCACTTTGGGGTTAAGTTGATATCACCTGAGAAACTTACACTTTGGTTTATTGTTGAAAGCAGGGTTTGTTTGGCGTAGTTAAAAGAGTAATCAACTCGTATTGACCAGGGCACATTGAAGTCAACATAATCGGTGTACTGAGTATCAGAATATTCGGTACCAATGGCCTGTCCAAATAGCGGATCTCCCATGTCGGAACCCATGAATCCTCCATCGGACATTTGCCCCAATCCCGGCTTTCCCGATTGGTCTCCACCCCGTTTGTCACCTCCTTTCAGCGAGAAGTTGAAACTGGCGCGGGCATTGGTTACTCTGAAAGGCGTTTTGTGTTGTGAAAAGAGGAAATGCCTGCTGATTTTTCCATGTGAATCCAGCGCGTAGGGGTTCAGCGTTCCCGAAAAATCGATACTGAATTTTTCAAATAGCGTAGTCCGTGCCGAAAATGTTACGGGCGACCATCTCATTGAGTCTGCCAGCATATTGTAAGAAGTGTTGAACGACAGGTTCTCAAATATTTTAATTTTTCGAAAATTGGTAGTGGTATCCCTGCTCGAACGAACTTTCATTTCCAGGTTGTTGCTTAGGGCTAAGTTCAACAATCCACTTTTCCCCGATCCGGGGCCTCCAAACAACGATTGCTCAAAAATAGAGTATGTTTCAAATTTATTTCCTATGCTATCGCTTTGAACGGTTTTGTAAAAACCGTAATGCTCCCGGCTAAAATCCGGGCGGTACGATAGCCCCACCGACGGTGTCATTACATGCCTGATTGCCTGAACCGGTGAATTTTGGCCAAACCTAAACATCCCGTATATCTTGGTATTCATCGAAACTCCTGTGCTATACTGCCAGGCTCGGGCAAAACCTAGAATCTCATCTGTAACTACTCTACCACGAAGGGTATTCCCCGATTGAACGTAAACAGAGTCGGGATCCCAGCGTTTTTGTATGGTTTTAGTGTACCAATTTTCGGTGTAATTGACCGATGGGCTTATTATGAAATATTTCAAAATATTAAATGAAGTGGAAACCGGGATATTATGCTGTGCCCCATTTTTAAACTCTCTCAGAGTTTCAGGAGTGAAAAGCTTGTTGGTTTTGGTACTGATTGAATTGTCGAATCGTGTCGAAAGGGATAATCCAATATTCTCATACCATGTGGTGTTGCCAATTTTATCCTTTTTCTTTAAAGGGTAAATGCGGCTCATATTGAACGAAACTTTTGGCAATCCAAGAGAAATAGTGCTATCCAAATTGTTTTGTGAATGGTTCATGGAGGCGGATAAGCTGAATGGCGTACCCGGCCAGTTCTTTGAGTAGGAAATGCTGGACGAAATGCTGTTGGTTAAAAACGCATCTACGCTGCGGGCGTTGTACCTATTATGGTTTGGAGAGCCCAGGTTTACCGAAGCCTGAAATGTGGAGTTTGGACTGGCCTTTGGGTCTTGTGAGTGGCTCCATCGGAGCCAGTAAGACCTGTTTTTAATATAGTCATCCTGACCTTTTTCTCCGAATACGTTCTCCGATATGGCGATGGAAAAATTACCCGAATAACGATAGCGTTTACGGTAGTTTGACCGGGTATTGACAGCCCACGAACCTTTGGTATAAATATCGCCCGTTACGCCAAGATCGAAGTAGTCGTTAAGCCCGAGGTAAAAACCACCATTCCTTAAAAAAAATCCTCGGTTCTGTTCCTCGCCGTACTCCGGAAGCAGAATGCCTGATGATCTGCCCTTTCTATTGGGGAAAAAACCAAAGGGAAGCCCAATGGGCAAAGGGACATCTCCAAGAACAATGTATGCCGGCCCTACAATTAGCTTGTCGCCCGAAATAACTTTGCCTTTTGTAATGGCAATGTAAAAGTGGGGGTTATCCAAATCGCAAGTGGTAAATTTTCCTCCCGATACATTAATGGTTTTACTATCCATCAATTTTGTATCCTGGCTATGAAGGAAGCCGCCTGCCTCTTCGGTGATTACACCGATAATTTTGGCCTTTTTTGAGTTGAAGTTGTAATGCATGCGTTCCATCCTATACACATGGTTTCCCTCTTTGAAGATGGGTTTGCCTACAACTGTCCCGGTACTGTCGGGTACGCCCTCGGCAAATACAATATTGGATTCGGCGTTGAACTCTATGTAAGCGGCTGATAGCTCCATATTCTCGTATTTCACCATGGCATTGCCGTAGAGGTAAACCATTTTCCCGTCTAAAGAATAGAGTAACGAATCCTCGGCACTACTGTAAATGGGGTTTTTTAAAGGGTAATCTGATCCCGTTGAATCGGTTGGTTGATCCGGGAGGGTTGAGTTGAAATCGATGGAATCATTATGAGTGGCATTAAAATTGCCAATTGCATTATCACGCCCTGAAATGATGGTATCCGAACTTTGAAGTAAGGTATGATTGGTTAAAAAAGTGCTATCGGGGTATTCGGCATTAGTAATTCTAATCCATTGTGTTATAGAGGAGTAACATAGTGGATTGGTTGTAAAAATTGCAATAATTAGGGTAATAAAATATTTCAAATGCAATTATGTACTACTTTTGTAAGATGATAAAATGAATTTTGGCTCAAATCTACTAAAATTTCAGTCCTTGAGGTTCATG
>JAKQEF010000102.1 GCA_029558675.1 Bacteroidota bacterium
GCATTCTGAATTGTGTAACTCGCAGGATTAACCAAATAGGTGTAGTTTGCCATATTGGGGCAAACCGTGGTGCATACACTGCAAAACTCATCGCACAGAAGGCAACGGTTGGCCTCCTCGATAACATCATCCTCTGATAAAGTGGATACTACAAGGTTAAAATTTTTCCGTGCCGATGGTGATAGCTCAGGTAGTTTAACAGCCTGCACTTTTCTGACCCGTTTCCCGAAATGCCAGTTATAGCTCATGGGTTTCCGAACATTCTCAGGTACAGTGTTATAGTTTACCCCTTCTCTATCAATAATTATTTGAGCCACCTTGCGGCCATCACCAATGGCATTGATGGCGGTGGATGCGCCACGCAAGGCATCCCCACCAATGAAAACGTTGGGTATTTGAGTTTCATAATTCCCTGCGCTGCTCTTTAATTCCTCATTATTGCCAATGTCAAATGCAAATTCTTGTCCAATGGCAGGAATAACGACATCCACCTCCAATTCGAACTCAGTATTCGGAATTTTTTCGGGCCTTTCCCTACCGTCAACATCCTTTGCCCCCAGCTTCATGCGGGAGCACGTAATGGAAACCACCCTATGATTATGAGTATTAATTCTCTCTGGAGCGGTTAATTCCAATACCTCGATGCCCTCATCTTGCGCAGCACGTATTTCTTCAATATCGGCAGGCATTTGTTTGATAGTGCGTCGATATACAATGTAAACCTTGCCCATGTTTCCCACCATACGGTAGGCAGTGCGGGCTGCATCCATGGCGGTATTGCCGCCACCGATAATGGCAATGCGGTTGCCATATTCTTCACCCCTACCCCTCTTCACTTCTTCCAAAAAAACTAACGGATCAACTACTCCTCTGGCTCTGCTCCCATCAATGTTTAGTTTGGCCGATCTTTGAGCACCTACGGCTATGTAAACATAGTCACTCTGCTTTTTAATAAGTTGAAAGTTTGACTCATTCACCTCATACTGATGATACACTTTAACGCCCAATTCTTCCAGCCTTTTTATATCATTTTGCAATGCCCTGTCGGTCAGTCGGAAAACCGGGATAACGCTTGATGCCATCCCCCCGGAACGGAGCTTGGCCTCGTATATGCTCACCGAAAAACCGGCTATGGCCAGGAAGTAAGCGCACGATAGTCCCGATGGTCCGGCACCAATAATGGCAACCTCCTTGCGATTTTCCATCTGCTGTGGTTTGGGGATTTTCGACACTTCGTTCAGTATGGCAGTTTCAGCCACATAACGTTTAATCTCCCTGATCATCAAGGGTTGATCGTAGTTAATTCGGGTGCATTTTGTTTGGCATAAGTGGTCGCAAATCAAACCCATTGTATACGGAAACGGATTGGTTTGCAAGATTATATCACCGGCCTTACTTAAATTGCCCTGCGAGGTGTAGTATATATATCCCGGAATATCCTGGCTGGTTGGACAAGTATCCACACAGGGGGCGTGAATACAGTCGAAGAAACCTAAGGGCCGAGAAGTCTTTATACTAGGCTCATGGATATGGTTCTTTTGATACCTTTTGTTCTCCAGTACCTTATCGGCATACCTGTTCAGATTGATTAAAGCGCATTTTTGTACATCATCCGTTCTTTCCCTACTCCTTTTAATAATAAAATCATCAATATTTCGGGCAGCGCAATCATCAAATCTTTGCCTTAATTCCTCCACATACTGACCAAAAAGACCATATCCCCCGGGTTTCAAAATATCGGAGCAAACGGTAATAGGGCTAAATCCACACAAAACCAGATCAGAAATATTGCAAGCATCGGCACCGCCGCAAAAAGAGATATTCAGAGTGCCTTCGAAATCGTTCTGCAATTTTGCGGCAAGATTCACCGACATGGGATGCAATGCCCTGCCACTCATGTACATCATGGTTTCGCTGGGAGGGAATACCTGCTTGTGGTTTTCACACTCCAAGGTATTGGTCAACTTAATCCCAAACCTCAAATTACACTCATTGGCAGTTTGACTCAACCTTTTAATAATCTCTACAGCATCGCCATACTTCAAATCATGGTCAAAGGCACTCTCAGGAACCCGCGTTGCGAAACCTGATCGGTTAAGTATTTCCCAAAGCCTATCTCTGCCTATTAATGTTGGATTTAACTTAATAACCGTATGTAGGTTTTTCTCTTTCATCAGGTAATGCCCAATCTTTTCAATCTCATTCGGTGGGCATCCATGCATAGTTGAAAGAGTGACATTGTCCGATATTTGCGGGTTTATGCTTAGGTTAGAGACCTGAGGGTAAATATCTTTAATGCTTTCAAGCCTTTGAGCTATTTCGGCAGAGGCATCGTTCATCCTGTGAAAAAACCACTGCATATTATCCCTGAGTATTCCTTCCATGTTGTACCCAACGCTCATATTGAAAACCACTCCCAAATCGGGCGTATCGCCCATATGCATCAAATCTTTTAGAATATGGATCAAAATCCAAGCATCCAGATACTGATTGAACGACTCATGTATTTTCAACTCCTGCGACCACTCGCAGTTATACCCTTCGTCCTGCATATCAATACAAGGTTTGGATATATGCAGTTCATCTAAGGTTTGAACGGTTTTTAGTTCGATAAAGCTGGATCCCATCAACCAAGCCGCAACTATATTCTGTGCCAATTGCGTATGCGGTCCGGCCGCTACGCCGATAGGCGTTTGTAGCCTTTGCCCAAACCTATTCATTTGCAAGGGAGCACCCAGCCGAGGAGAGAAGAACAATTTCTTCGGAATTCCAAATACATGATCAAACTCCTCGTACTGTTTGAGGATAAGTTTAAGCAAATGCCTTAGGGTTAGCGGGTAAAATTTGCCTGAATCCATATTAAATGAGTTTGCCGAGGTGCTAATATATGGAAATAAGCTCTAAGATGGATGATTTATAAAAAGGTTTTATTGCAATGCATCGAATACACTTATCGGCTGGAAAAATCTCTCCCATAAAGATGTCAGACAATGCTCCTGTTCGGTTTTTATTACCGAAGTTCAGCTGTAGGCCCGGTGCACACTTCAGCGATTCTTTTGAGAACGTTACGGCACCCTACCGTCTCCTTCTATCTGCATCGGCCATGCGCACAATGCGGGGTTGAAAAATGGCCAAAATCTCAACCATATCTTTTTGAAGTTCCATAACCATCTCAATATCCTTATATGCCATGGGTATCTCATCAATATCACCGCCAAGGAGTTCAACTCTGTGCTTTTTCAGCACATCCTCCAAATCGTTCCAGGTAAAAAGCCTCAATGCTTGCGCCCGCGACATACTTCGCCCTGCTCCATGCGAGGCTGAATTCAACGATTCGGGGTTACCCTTCCCCCTTACAATAAATCCCGGGTGTGTCATCGATCCGGGGATTATTCCTATATCGCCTTTCCCTGCAGGCGTAGCCCCTTTCCTATGAATTACTGCCATCTTGCCATTGGGCAATTTTTCTTTCCATGCAAAATTATGGTGGTTTTCAATGGTGATCATCGGTGCTACACCCATCCCACGGGCAATCTTCGCATGTATTTCCCGGTGATTTGCCGCAGCGTATTCTCCTGCCAAATTCATGGCAATCCAATACTCCTGCCCTTCCTCAGAATTCAATTCAAGCCATGCCAAATGCCTTGCCTCCCTGGGCAAAGCTATCCTGCTCATGGCTATCTTGGAATAATGGCTTGCCACTTCGTTCCCAAATCCCCTGGAACCGGAATGGGAAAGCAAGGCAAGGTAATCGCCAACGGGAAGATTTATGTCAGGTGCATCAACCAAAACCCTTAATTCTCCCCACTCCACAAAGTGGTTGCCCGCTCCCGAAGTTCCCAACTGGCTGAAAGCCAGATCACGATTTGCCTTGATAAACCGCGTTGAGCTCCACTCCTTCCTATCGAAAAGAGAAGTATCCACATGCTCTTTATTCTTGGCTCCCACACCGAAAATGGTATGTCTGACAAGCAACTCGCTGAGGTTGTTCCTTTTGTTGTCAATTTGAGCCGAAGGCAAACTGTAAACTGACATACACATCCTGCAGGCAATGTCAACGCCAACGGCGTATGGAATAACAACATTCTCCTGGGTTGCCAATACTCCGCCAATGGGTAGCCCGTAGCCCTCGTGAGCATCAGGCATTAATGCTCCGGAAATGGAAATGGGCAAACTCATGGCCCTGTCCATTTGCCCAATGGCTCCAGCCTCTATTTTATCTTTACCGAATACCGTGTAGGGCAATGGCTGTTGATTCAAAGAGACCTGTTTCGTATCCCCAATGCTCAACGGTTCGGGCAGCAAGGATGTGGATACCGATTTTACCAATTCGCTTAATTCCAACAAAGGACTACCTTTCCACTGATTCGATTGAGGATTATCTAACATTTCACGCAATGCTTGCAACAAATCTAATTTACTTACAAGCCTTTTCTTAAGCAGCCTGTTGGCTTCGCGGCTAATTAGCAAAAGCGTTTCGGGATTCGAAAATCCTAACGTTCGTAATTCTTTATTGGATAATTTCGCCTTTTTCACCGCTTAATTAAAAATTATATCGCAATGTATGACAATAAAAAGGTTTTTGAAATAATTAACGTCTAAAAATCAGAAATAGTTAAGATAATGCTATTCTGTTCGAATATTAAGATGAGCAATTGGAGGAAATAAAACAGGTTTTTATCAAATAGTTGCATAGTTTTGTTGATAATATGTATCTTAGTCTAATATTTATAGTTTAACATGGGTAAGTTTATTCATTGAACTTTTACAACTATGAATAGCATTAATATTCCGGCCAGCGACGAATCTCCACAGGTTTTCTTCGATCCGAAAAAGGGTATCCTCGAAATCTCCGGGAAAAGCCTCCCGGAAGATACCAAAGGGTTTTACGACCCGATTATTGATGCTGTTAAAGAATATACCCAAAAACCCAACCCGCATACTGTTATTAACCTGAAATTGAACTACATTAACTCCTCCTCAACTAAAAAAATACTTGAACTGGTAACCCATTTTGAAAAGATTGAAAAGGAAGGTTACAATGTTGAGTTAAACTGGTTTTACGAAGAGAATGACGATGACATGCTGGAAGAAGGGCATGAGTTTAACCGACTAACCGAACTAAATGTAAATATTAAGAAATTGTCACAGGTTTATCTATGATTGGTGTTTTTTATTGCGGTAAGAGAGTAAAATGGTTACCTCTTTTCTATTTGGGGCTTGCGTTGTTTTTATTTACCAGTACGCTATCCGTTAAATCGCAAAGTGTAGTCGAAATACCCGCCGATATTAAGAAGGAGATACTAAAAGATGTTGCCATCGGTGTGGAATTTGAGAAAAAGTCTGATTTTGGGCAAGCCGTTTTCCATTTCAACAAATCTGCAAATGTGTACTGGGTGTATGGCTATTTAGATAATGCCATAGAGCTCTTTCAAAAGGCATTGACCCTGTCGGAACGCATTGGCAACGACAACGGAATATACGTGCTAAACACGAACATTGGACTGATTAGCGTTGATAAGGGAGAAAATGAAAAAGCCTTGAAACATTTTGCAAATGCCACCGCAACTGCCCGCAAATTGGGTAGAAAAAACGATGTGGCATCATCCCTTTTAAATCAAACCAATATCTGCTACGAAACTAATCTTATTAACGAAGCCCTCGTTTTCCTCAACGAAGCGCATGCCATTGCGCAGGAGTTAAACGATATCAGGTTGCTTCGCAATGCATACTCCCTATATACCAAAGTATATGATAAACTGGGCAACCGGGAGGAGTCGGCAAAATACTTTGAACTCTTTGCTGCAATAACCAAAAAAATTCAGCAGGAGGAAATGAAGAGAAAAGAGGAGGAGGCAAATAGGCTGGTAAGTCAGGTTACCTCGAAAATAATTGAGGTGGAGGCCGAAAAGCAGGCCACACAAAAGGAACTTGAAGAAAAACAACAATTTCTTGAGCAAGCCGAGCAGGAATCGCGTGAGAGGTTAATGCAAATCGAATTGTTGAGCAAGGAACGAGAACTTCAACAGGCCATTATTTCACGTCACAAGCTGATACAAAATATTTATATCGGCATCATCATTGTTATTCTGGGATTTGCAGCACTAATCTTCTTCTTCTACAGCGAGAAGAAGAAGGCCAACAAGTTGTTGGAGCAAAAGAATGCTGAAATTTCAAGACAAAATGTGGAAATTCAGGAGCAGGCAGAAAAGCTCAAAGAGCTTAATCAGCTGAAAGACAAACTTTTTTCCATTATTTCTCACGATTTACGCAGCCCATTAGGATCACTTCTCACACTCTTGTCTGTAACAAAAGAGGGTTATTTTACCGAAGAGGGCTTCAAAAATGTAATCGAAGACCTATCGAAAAACGTAGGCTATACATACGAACTGCTCGAAAATCTGTTGAAATGGGCCCAGAGTCAGCTGCAGGGAACCAAGTTGAATCCGAGTGTCTTCAATCTGATCGATGCTACCAAGAACAAGCTGAACATATACAGCGAACAGGCTGTATCCAAAGGAATTACACTTCAAAATTTAATTAATGACGATATTTCTGTTTATGCAGATCGCGATATGATAGAGTTGGTGCTGCGCAACCTGATTGCCAATGCCATCAAGTTTAGCAACGACGGGAGCACCGTATCGGTTTCGGCCAAACGAAAAGATGACTGGGTAGAGGTATGCGTTGCCGATTCGGGGCAGGGTATTACGCCGGAAAATTTAAAAAAACTGTTTGGGAAAGAACTGTTTACCACCGTAGGTACCCGAAAGGAAAAGGGGAGCGGTTTGGGATTAGTGCTTTGTAAAGATTTCATTACCCTTAATGGCGGGGAAATATGGGCCAGTAGCACGCTTGGGAAAGGCAGTAAATTTTTCTTTACCCTGCCTATAAAAGGGCCGGGCTTCTAATCATTCTATTTAATTTGCTATTGGGCTACTCCTTCCGGCATGGAAAATCTTGCCTTAAGTGAGGGCATCCTACTTGCTCAGCACCTCCACCTCAACCCGACGGTTACGTATTCTACCCTCCTCGGTATCGTTGGTAGCCACAGGAGCGGTATTAGCAAGGCCTTTTACCTCTAAGTTGCTATAACCGTTTTCTATCAGATACTTTGCCACAGCGTTGGCGCGATCTAAAGCAACGCCCGGCTTTCGCAATGCCTCAAGATCATCGCAATGACCCTGAACTTGCAACCTAACGGTTGGATTATTCTTCAATTGACGCAACAAGCGGTTCAACTCAGCCACCGATTCAGGCATCAAGAAATCGCTGTTTACATCGAACCGGATGTTGAGTTCCAACTTTGATCCTACGGCAATGGGTTTTAACATCACATCGCGTGTGATATTCATAAAAGTGGTGACCTGCTGCAGAATTAAGTTCTCCGACAGGTACCAGTAGTCATCGGCCAGCACTTCAAGCAGGTAGTTTTCACCAGCCATAAAGGTTAGGGTATAATCGCCGCTGGTTGCGCTGGAATTGGTAGAGGTGACCACCGAATTAGTACGCGTATTGATAAGGTTAATCCGGGCTCTTACAGGTGACTGTGTATTAGCATCTTTAACAGTACCCGATATATTGGTACGACGCACCTGCTGAATACCCATTTGAAGGTCAGTATCGGTTGCCGCAAAGTTAATACGACGTACCTTCTCGTCGAACACAAAGTTAACCTCAAATTGTTTGTAGCCGTTAAACTGAACCAAGAAATTATTCTGCCTCAAATCGAAGTTCTCGTAGAAAATATTGTTAATATTCAGAATATACTCATCGGTTACCGGGGCAAAAAGCACAAACGATCCATCCTTGTCAGTCAGCGTGGTGTATGAGCGCCCATGGCTATCGGTGGCTGTTACACGTACGTTGGATATGTCAATTCTGCCCAAGCCCGACAACCGGCTACGGTTAAGGATAATCTTTCCGAAAACCTTATTCTTCTCAACAAAAGGAATGGGATGTGTGGCATTCTTATCAATTCTCATTTCCAAGTCACCAAATGCCTTAGAAAACGTTCCGGCATCGCTGCCCACAGGGTTGTATTGAATGGTATAAATTCCTGCGGGAATTTTCTCCAGCATAACCATACCCAGATCATCGGAAAGGAGTTCAATGGAGCCCACATCGCCGGGAATAAAACCAAGTTCAGGGGTCAGCTCTCTTTTAAAATTTACCATTACGTTCTTTATTCCGGGTTCATTGGGCTCCTGTACACCATTGCCATTGTAATCCTTGAAGAAAACAAAAGTAACATTATGGTAACTAATTCTTGGATGCGACCAGCTAAATTCTTTCTTCACCCCGGTTTCAAGATAGATGGTTTGATAGGTTTGGCCAACCTCCTGTGCATCAGTACGGTTTTGCAGTGAATAGGCAACTAAGAAATTTAATCTCCAATGATATCTTAAAAACCAGTATAGCTGAGTGGTTATATTGGTATAGGTGGTTCTGGCTACCAAATCATTGGAAAATGACAGATTGGCCATTAATTGGAGCTGGTCTTTATAAATAAAAACATCGGTATAGGGCATCACCCGCAACCTGCGGTTTGGCCGGGCATTAAAAAAATATGTGTACTGTTCAAACATGGACATTGGACCCGTTGTGTAAGCGGTCATGAGACCCCAATTTTTACTTCGCAAATTGGCTGTAAAATGCTGGTACGAAAAGCTGGTACGATTCTCTATTGTACGGTCAAGGGGCAATATCTCATCGGGGTAATCAAGCACAAACGATTTGGCAACGGTTACCTGTGGCGACAGGTAAGTTCCCTTATCTCCCAACCGGAATCGGGCTCCAACAAGTGCTTTAAATCCATGGGTGTTTATAAAACTTCTTTCAACCAATTGGCTAATTCCTTTCCATTCAAGCCCCTCATACCCAAATCCGCCGCTTAACATTACATTTTGATTTACAAACTCAAAGTACTGCCCTATTATCTCCCTATTC
>JAKQEF010000103.1 GCA_029558675.1 Bacteroidota bacterium
CGCTCCTGCATGGGAACTTCGGGTTCGCTGTATGTGAAACCATCCACATTGGCATAGAGAGCAAAGAATGAGTATGTATTGTAAAGGGTTCCGAAAAACTTGCGTTTTACCTCCTCCACGCCCTCGATATCGAATTTCAGGTTATCCCAGGGCTGGGCATTGGTAATCATGTACCAGCGCAAGGGGTCGGAGCCGTGCTTTTCGATAACATCGAAGGGGTCAACGGTGTTGTTAAGGCGCTTGCTCATCTTGTTGCCGTTCTTGTCGAGCAGCAAACCGTTGGAGATAATGTTTTTGAAGGCCACCGAGTCGGAGAGCATTGTCGAGATGGCGTGGAGGGTAAAAAACCATCCGCGGGTTTGATCAACGCCCTCGGCGATGAAATCGGCGGGGAAAACGCTGTGAAAATTTTCCTTATTCTCGAACGGGTAGTGCAGCTGAGCATAGGGCATGGCACCGGAGTCGAACCAAACATCGATTAAATCTAACTCCCTATACATTTTTTTCCCCGAAGGGGAAACCAGAATTATCTCGTCAACAAAGGGGCGGTGAAGGTCGAAAACCCTGTAATTCTCTTTTGAAAAATTGCCAACCTCAAAATTCTCGAGGGGATTCTTCTGCATAAACCCTTTTTTAACCGATTTTTCACATTCGGCTTTCAACTCTTCAACGGATCCGATGCATATCATCTCCTGACGGTCGTTGGTTACCCATATGGGCAGGGGAGTTCCCCAAAATCTTGAGCGCGAAAGGTTCCAATCAACCAGGTTTTCCAGCCATTTCCCAAAACGTCCCGTTCCTGTGCTGGCAGGTTTCCAGTTTATGGTATCGTTCAGCTCCAGCATGCGTTCTTTCAGTGCGGTTGTGCGGATAAACCAGCTGTCGAGCGGATAGTATAGGATGGGTTTGTCGGTTCGCCAGCAGTGCGGATAGTTGTGCATATGCTTCTCAATGCGGAAAGACTTGTTTTCCTTTTTAAGCCATACACAAAGGTCAACATCCAGCGTTTCGCTTGCCGGGGTGGCGCTATCATCGTACTCGTTTTTAACGAAACGGCCTGCAAATTCCTGGTAGTATTGCAAGTTAACATTCCCTTTCACAAACTCATCGCTTAGATCCTCAATTCGGTAGAATCTGCCAATCCTATCTACCATGGGTTCGGCATTTCCCATTTTGTCAATCAGGGTAAGCGGCACAATCCCCGACGCTTTGGCCACCCTATCATCATCGGCACCGAAAGTTGGAGCAATGTGTACTATACCCGTTCCATCCTCGGTGGTAACAAAATCACCCGTAACAACCCTAAAGGCATCGCCCTGGGGTTTTATCCACGGGAAAAGTTGGTTGTACCTAATGCCCGACAATTGGTTGCCATCGT
The DNA here is from genome assembly GCA_029558675.1 of Bacteroidota bacterium. Classification (GTDB taxonomy): domain Bacteria; phylum Bacteroidota; class Bacteroidia; order Bacteroidales; family Tenuifilaceae; genus MWFE01. The sequence continues at coordinate 1,379 of JAKQEF010000103.1, forward strand.
ATTCTGCAACAACCCTAAAGGGAACCTGCTTGTCTCCCGGTTTGTATTCGTTAAACGGCAAATTGGCATGTTCGGATTTAAAGTAAACATGCTGTAAATCTTTGGCCATTATAGCTGAAATAGGGCTACCGCTGTAGGGATTGAACGTTTCGATTTGCACGTAAGCGATTTTGGGGCCTACGGCCAATGCAGTATTGGAAGGCAATGTCCAGGGGGTTGTGGTCCATGCAAGGAAATAAACATCGGTATTTGCATGCTTAAACAGGAATTCCGAATGGCTGTTCCTTATCACGCTAAACTGAGCTACCACAGTGGTATCCTTCACATCGCGGTAGCATCCGGGCTGGTTCAACTCGTGTGTGCTGAGGCCGGTGCCTGCAGCGGGGGAATATGGCTGTATGGTTTTACCTTTATATAACAACCCTTTGTTAAACAGTTCTTTAAGCAAGCACCAAAGGGTTTCGATATACTCGTTCTCATAGGTAATGTACGGATTGTCCATATCCACCCAGTAGCCCATTTTATGGGTAAGGTCCTCCCACAGGTCGGTGTATTTCATCACTTCCACCCGGCACTTTTCGTTGTACTCCTCAATGGATATTTTCTTGCCAATATCCTCCTTGGTGATGCCCAGCATCTTTTCAACTCCAAGTTCTACAGGCAATCCATGGGTATCCCAACCTGCTTTGCGATGTACCAAAAAACCCTTTTGCGTTTTATACCTGCAAAAAATGTCCTTAAGGGCCCGGGCCATAACATGGTGAATTCCGGGTATTCCGTTGGCCGAAGGGGGCCCCTCGTAAAAAACGTAAGCGGGATGACCTTCGCGGATTTGCAAACTTTTCTGAAAAGTATTTCCCTCCTCCCAGATTTTTGAAATCTCCTTGTTTACCTGAGAGAGGTTTAAACCTTTGTATTCCTTGAATTTCTCTTTCATTTACAATAACAACAAACAGGTTTTCATAAAAACTTACAAAGATAGTTACCCTTCGGTAAAAACAAACCCACGAAATTCATTTTTTGGTACTTCCGCATGCAAAACGTATATTTCGCTCCCAAAAAATGTTTTTTATGTTTTGGCGAAATCACTGGAAGTCCGTTGTATGGGCATTATTAATCTTTACCCTGTCAGTTATGCCGGCCGATAGAGTGCCGAGGGTCGGATTTCTGAAAATTCCTCATGCCGATAAGTTGGTACACTGTTTCCTTTACTTTGTTTTTGGCACTCTGCTGATTTCGGGATTCAATAGGTTAAAAGTGCAACTTGGTGTAACTAACCTTGCCTTGTTGTGGGCGGCAGCGGTATCCATACCCTATGGGATGGGGATGGAACTGATTCAGCATTTTTTTACCTCTCGGAGCGCCAGTTGGTTCGACGTGGTTGCGAATATCATGGGGTTTTTAGTTGCTGCACTTCTTTACAGAATTATCAACCGCATTACCAAAGGCTACATATAATTACCTGACGATTTCCGCCGAAATTGTTAAGGATCTTAATTATTGAAAATCAACTTCAAATCTTTGTGGTGATAACAGGATGGCATTTTTTCAATATGTTCCTAAGAATGGATAAAAGGAGTACATTTACCCGACGAAATTTTGAAGCTGATTCTTCTGTTTTTTGTAATGGTTTATCTACATAACAAGTTTTATCACCCATGACATCAGACGCCGATATCGAAAAGGCATTCAATGACAAAAAGATTTTTTTTGAGCAAGGCCAAACCAAATCGTACTCTTTTCGCATAACCCAGTTAAAGAGGCTAAGAAACAGTATAAAAAAGTTTGAAGGGGATTTACTCAACGCCCTCCACAAGGATATGCACAAGGCGGTAATGGAGGCATATATCAGCGAGGTGGGATTTGTGTACCACGAGATAGCGGTCACGCTAAAGCGTTTGAAGAGATGGATGAAACCCGCAAGAGTGGGAACGCCCCTGGCTTTACATCCTTCAACAAGCAGGGTTTACCCCGAGCCATTGGGAGTGGTGCTCATTATTAGCCCCTGGAATTACCCTGTCAATCTATCCATTACGCCTCTGATTGGTGCCATTGCAGCGGGGAACTGTGCTATAATTAAGCCATCGAACAACACACCGAAGACAGTGGAAGTAATAGAGCGTATTGTTTCTGATGCGTTTGACAGTAATTATGTTAGCGTTGTGAAGGGTCCGGGTGAGATGATTGGCCCAAGGCTGATTGAAAAACACCCCTTCAACCATATCTTCTTCTCCGGAAGCCCCGAGGTTGGGAAGCAGGTAATGGCCATGGCTGCAAAACATCTTACCCCTGTAACTCTCGAACTCGGCGGGAAAAGCCCTGTCATTGTCGATTGTAGTGCCGACATCGAGATTTCAGCTAAAAGAATTGTATGGGGCAAATTTTTTAATGCAGGCCAAACCTGCATTTGCCCCGATTACCTCATTGTCCATCATGACGTTAAGGATGCATTGTTGTCGTGCATAAAAAAGCATATCGTGCAATTCTATGGTGACAACCCCGAGCATAGTCCATGCCTGACCCATATTATCAATGAAAAAAGGTTCAATAAGTTGATTGGCTACTTAAAAGACGTTCATATTGTTCATGGGGGAAGAAGTTCCTTGGCGACAAAGTATATTGAACCGACTGTGGTTGATGAAATTCCCGAAAATCACCCGCTGCTGAAGGATGAAATTTTTGGACCTATTCTTCCGGTGCTAACCTTCAAAAATACAGAAGAGGTGGTGCAAATAGTAAAAAAGAATGGACATCCTTTGTCATGCTACATTTTCACTAAAAACAAGGCCTTTGAAAGGCAACTTGTCAATACCATCGAATTTGGAGGTGGCTGTATAAACAATACCATTGTTCACATAGCTAACCCACATCTACCATTTGGCGGAGTGGGTAATAGTGGAATGGGTAGATACCATGGGAAATATAGCTTTGACGTATTCAGTAACTACAAGAGCATTGTGAAAACATCAACTCTCATTGACCCCGTGTTGAAGTATCCGCCCTACTCGGAGAGAAAATATAAATGGATTAGGCGGTTGATGTAGCTGCTGGCATTGACTCCTTTTAAATTGTTTTGCTTTTCTTCTGGAGAATGGCTTGGGATTATGCTACGAGTTGAAAGGTTTGTTTGGTAATCCTCAACTTTTGTAAATTTGTGAAGATAAAAAACCATAAACCATGACATTCCCCTCCCCATTAATCCACGGCCGATTGATTAAGCGCTACAAGCGCTTTTTGGCCGATGTTGTGCTCGATTCGGGCGAAGTGGTAACGGCACATTGTACCAATTCCGGCTCCATGAAAAGTTGTCTTGAGGAGGGAGCCGAGGTTTACCTTTCGCCCGTAAATGATCCCACGCGTAAAACCAAATTTACATGGGAGATGATACGCATTAACAACGGATGGGTGGGTATCAACACCTCA
>JAKQEF010000111.1 GCA_029558675.1 Bacteroidota bacterium
ACCTGACCCAAAGGTATGATGTGGATAAGCGTATGGCAATGGCCATTATTTTCCCCGAATTGATAAGGTATAACCGTTTTAGAGATTTTGCCGAGACAACGGTACTGGAATTAACCTATGTGGATGACGGGCCGTTGGCCGCCGATTTCTCCATTGGGCGCTTTCAGATGAAACCCTCGTTTGTGGAACAGTTGGAAACGATAGTGATGGAAAATGAAGCACTGTCGAACTTCAGCCATATAGTACAGTACAGCACACCGGACAACGTAAAATCCGTGCGAACCGAACGGCTTAAACGGCTCAAGCAGCACCAATGGCAGATGGAGTATTTGGCGTGCTTTATGACCATCGGACAAAACAGGTTTAGCGCAATCATCGACAGCAATCCCCATGAAGAGCTGCTCATACTCTCGTCGCTTTACAATCTTAGCCTAAATGCCACATACCAACAGCTACAGCAAACGGCACAAAGCAAAACCTTTCCCTATGGGCGGCTGAGTATGGCCAACTTTTCATACTACGATGTGGCCAACTATTTCTACATACACCATGCAATAAGCCTGATGTAGTTTTGAAATTAGCGGGGATAAGCAAAACTAATCGAGGATAAAGTCGTGAATATATGTATTTTGCCATCATTATAAATATTTTAAACAGTTGATTACTGAAGATTTTTAATTTTTCTTCGCGATTTTATGCCAATAGAATGAAATTTTGCTTTTATTTGTATGGCTATAAAAATTAAAGTTCATGGTAATGTATAGCAATATAGCATGGTGGTGGTACGGGTTTGTCTCATTCCTGTGGCATAGGCCGTAGTTGCTATACATGTAATTGATAGTTTGCCGCAGGAGTTACCCTGCGGCTTTTTTTTAACATTAACCGACTTTAACAATATACTGCAATAACAGATATGCCACAGATTTTCTTTCTCATACTGATTTGGGCATGGTGCTGGCGGGGCTTCCCGCCAAAATTCAGCTTGCGCCCTACGCGGGTGCTTACCGTATCGCATTAGGCAATACGGAATTAAAACCAGAAACATAGTATCAATACCAAATCAGTAAAAACAAGAAGAAAATGAAAACAATCAACTCCATTAATACCCAAGTAGAGGTTATGCCTCTCAACTCGATGTTAAATCACGATAATGGCATCTATGGACGCTATGGCGGTGCATACGTACCTCCGGTTTTGGCAAAGCCGCTGGAAAGGCTGGCCGATTCATTCGACAGCATAGTGAAAACAGACAAGTTTCAAAGGGAACTTATCCACTATCTGAAGACCTATGCGGGGCGACCCTCACCGCTTTACTATGCCCGCAGGCTGAGCGACCATGTGGGCTCCATCATCTACCTGAAACGTGAGGATTTGAACCATACAGGAGCGCATAAAATTAACAATACCATAGGACAGATACTGGTAGCCAAGCACATGGGTGCCGGGGAGATAATTGCCGAAACGGGGGCCGGACAGCACGGTGTGGCCACAGCCACGGCTGCAGCCCTTATGGGTATTCCCTGCAAAGTGTTCATGGGGGCAATAGACGTTAAGCGACAGGAACTAAATGTGAAGAGGATGAAGCTGCTGGGTGCTGAGGTGATACCCACCGAGTTAGGCTCAAAAACCCTGAAGGATGCCGTTGATGCGGCGTTGGGTTACTACATCGAACACCCGAACTCGTACTATCTATTGGGTTCGCAGGTGGGGCCCCACCCCTACCCCCGCATGGTTGGCTACTTCCAGAGTGTGATAGGGCAAGAGGCACGGGCACAGATTCTGAACGCCGAGGGACGATTGCCACAGTGCGCATTTGCATGTGTGGGGGGTGGTTCAAACGCCATTGGTCTTTTCTCCGGCTTTCTGGACGATGCGGAGGTGGCACTTTACGGTGCCGAAGGCGGTGGCAATGCAACGCCCGAAAATACCGCAGCCACGCTGTCCATGGGTAAACCTGCCGTTTTTCAGGGAACCTACTCATACTGCCTTGTGGATGAGGAAGGAAATCCGGTGGGATCGCACTCCATTGCTGCCGGGTTGGATTACCCCGGGATTAGCCCGCAACATGCCAACTTGAAGGATACGGGCAGGGCTTCCTACTACCCCGTAACCGATGCCGAGGCCATTGAAGGCTACAAATTGCTCTCGAGGCTTGAAGGCATTATTCCTGCCATTGAGTCGAGCCATGCGGTTGCGCTTGCTTGCAAAATTTTAAAGAGGAAAGGCAGTTTGGCCATTATCAACCTTTCGGGCAGAGGCGATAAGGATGCGGAAAGGGATTTTGAGCAGCTTGGTATGTAATTCCAGAAAAAGGGGTGATGTATATGTTTGTACAAATTTTCAAGCACTTCACCCCTTTTTTTATGACTTTCTCTATTAATAAGCCTAAAACCACGAAATTGTTAAGGTTTAGAGCAACGTATCCTCCCGTGAATGCCGTAAAAAATTTAACATTAATATTTGGCATTGAAAAAATTACGTTAAAAGGGCTAAATTGCATGATGTTTTCACTAAAAACATTCCGGCCATGACAAAACGATACCAACTGATAATCGCGCTTATTTTCTTGCTGACAATCAGAGGATTGGGGCAAATTCAGTACCAGCACACCCACTACGCTGCTGTGGATAGCAGCTACATTTACAGCAGGGTAAATGTGGTTGACCTGATGGGTTTAGCCTTTGACTATACCGGGGAGAACATGGTGTGGAACTATTCCGAAATGGAGATTGCCGAACAAAACGAGGAGTGGTTTGTGGGGCCCAACCAATCGGGATATTTCGAAAGTTTCATGTTTACCTGTGTGGCCTCGGGGGGCAATTACATTGGCTGTCTGGCCCAATGGGCGACATTGAGCAATATGGCTCTGAAGAGCGAACAGGACTTCAGCCTGGCCGAGGCTGAAATTTCCGACTACACTGAGTTTCAAAAGAAAAGCAACAACAAGGTGGAGACAACCATGATTGGCATAACAGCACAGGTGGGGGGCAACTCGGCACCCTTAACCATTCCCTTCAGCCAACCCGACGTGAATTACGTATTTCCCATAGCATACCAAAACGCTGATTCCAGCAACTCGGGTTTCTATATCAACCTTGAACCCTTTGGCTACGATTTATCCGCAAGGCGAACACAAAAGCGGGTAAATATGGTTGACGGCCGGGGTTCGCTGGCAACGCCATACACCTCATTTCCGCAAACCCTGCGTATGTTCACCACCATCGAGGTAACCGATTCGGTAATCTACCAGGGCGATACGGTGGCATTGCACCGAACCGAACTACTAATCCAGTGGTTTTCACCACTTTTTGGGCAACCGGTGCTTAAGGTACACGGATTGCGCACCGAGGCCGGCGATGTTATCCATACCGTTGATTTCATCGACTCGCTACGCTGTCTGCCCCCCAGTTCAGGATTTTTTTACTACCCTGTTGCCCCCGTTCTCCACCCCTCCGACAGGATGGTTGATATTCAGTTTATCAATACAAGCACAAATGCCACTCACTACGCATGGGATTTTGGCGATACCGATAGCGGGAGCAGCAACACTTCAAGCCTAAAAAATCCCATGCACGCCTACACCAAAGGTGGTGAATATTCGGTGACCCTGGCAGTGCGGAACGAGCAATGCACACCCGTTACGTACGATACCCTTGCACTGCTGCTGTTTGTTACCGACACAGCCGACGTAACGGCGGCATTTACCCATACTCCCGATATCGGATGCCATGGCGACAACATTTTTTTCACATCGCAATCGCAAAATGCCTACAACTTCCACTGGGATTTTGGCGATGGGAACACGTCTTCGTTGCAAAACCCAAGTCACAAGTACAACGAGTCCGGAACCTACACGGTTAGCCTTACGGCTTCCAACACAACGAAATCGGACGAGATTACACACGAAGTAATTGTTTACCCCATAACCCAAGCCGACGCGGGGAATGATACTACCATTGTCAGGGGAGAGTCAGTTACCCTGCAGGGTAGCGGTGGCGATTTCCTGTCGCAGTACGTGTGGGACGAATCGGAGTATCTTAGCTGCACAGATTGCCAAAATCCTGTGGCTACGCCACTGGAAACCACCACCTTCTTCCTCACCGTTTCCGACCCATGCAACGAAAGCCGCGACAGTGTGGTGATTTATGTTACACCGCCCGTCTCGTCGCCAGCCATCACGGAAGGTTCTTCCCTTTCCATTTTCCCCAATCCCAATGGCGGCCAATTCAGAATATCGCTCCCCCACTGCATTGCCGAACGAGCAGTAATTACCATAAGCAATACCATTGGTCAAGAGGTATTTAGAAGGGAATATGCGATGAGCGGGGAACAGGAAATTGCGGTATGGGCACACCATCTCCCCAGGGGCTTCTACATAGTAACCCTCAACAGCGGGGATAGGTATTGGAATGCCAAGCTGAGGGTTGAGCGATAAGGCTCTCAACCCGTGCAATATGGTACTACTTGTAGGAGAACGTACTTCCTCCCAAAAACTCCCTGAGGATTGATGTGGGAGGAATCTCATCGTATGGGATGCCCACAAAGTAGCTGAGGAACTTCAGCAAGCGCCTTGCCTCGGCATACTCGGGTACGTTCATGGGTACCTGTGCTAAAATGGGTTCGGCAAATGGCTTAAGGATGCCAAACTCATAGAGCAGCGAGGTATTGAACATCACATCGGCCTCCTCCTGATAGGGGAAAATATACCTGTCCTCGCCCCTGCGGACGCTTTCCCACCGCGATATGGTGTCGAGTGCGCTGTAAGAGCGATAGCGATAATCGCGGATTATCCTGCGAATCAATCGGTTGTCGGTGGTGGGAATGCGGTTGGTGCCATCGATGGAGAGCGATGTGAGCGCCGAGATGTAGATTCTGAACTTCCTCTCGCTTTCAATCAGGTGGGTCAGCTCAGGGTTCAGGGCATGGATACCCTCGATGATGATTATACCGTTGCTCTCGATAGCCAATTTGGTGCCATCGAAAAAGCGCTTACCCGTTTCGAATGAGAACTTGGGTAGCTCCACCTCCTCGCCTCTAAGTAAGTGGATAAGATCTTGGTTGAAGTACTCGATATCCAGGGCATGGATGGTTTCGAAATCGTACTCGCCATGCTCGTCGCGGGGCGTTTTCTCCCTGTCCACAAAGTAGTTGTCAAGCGAAATGGTGTAGGGTTTCAGCCCCGAAACCTTAAGCTGCACGGCAATTCGCTTGGCAAAAGTTGTTTTACCCGATGACGAAGGCCCCGATATCAGCACGATGCGTACTTTGTCCCTACGGGAGTATATCTGGTCGGCTATCTGAATCACCTTTCGCTCGTGAAGGGCTTCCGAAATCTTTATCAGCTCGCCGGCCCCGCCCTGCTGCACCTGCTTATTGATGGTGGCCACACTGCTCACGCCGATAATATCAACCCACTCGCGATACTCGCGAAAGATGTCGAACATCTTATTCTGCAGCACAATATCCTCCATCTCGTTTGGATTGCTGCGTTTTGGCACCATCAGGAGCATTCCCTGGTAGTACTTCACCAAATCGAAAACTTTGAGGTAACCCGTGGACGGCACCAGACTACCAAAGAAATAATCCACAGAATCGTTGAGGTAGTACACCGAAGTGTAGAGGGTTGAACGGGTTTCGAACAGGTTGGCCTTTTCATCGTCGCCCAAATCTCTGAACAGCTTCACCACATCGGTGGTGAGCACCTTATCCCTGCTAAAGGGTAGATTTTGGTCAACAATCTCGTGCATTCTGTCGCTAATGGAAAATATGAGGGGATACTCCAACGCCTCATTAAGGCCCTCAATTTCGCAATAAAAACCCTTGGACACCGAGTGTTCAATCCTTAGCTTACCCCCCGGTACAACATCCCTGACGGCCTTACTCAGCAGGAAGAAAAGGCTGCGCTGGTACATCCTCATCCCCGCAGGATGGGTAATATCGATAAAGCGGATAGTTTTGGGGCTGTAAATACAGTAATCCAACTCCCTAAGCTCGTTGTTGACCATTGCTCCCAGTATGGGGTGAGCAAGCTTTACGCCTATGGCCTGTGATACTTCCAATAGGCTTAGTCCCGGTTTGATTAATTCTCTCTTACCGGTATTTTCGCAGATTATCTGAACGTCGCGTTTCATGGTTTGATGTTTTCGTTCCGGAATCAAAGGTAGTAATAGGAAAAGATAAAAGCAACACAGGCATACCCGACACACATTTTTTCAGCAAGATGAATATTTTACTTAGCTATGGCTATATCATAATGCAATATCTGAAACACATAAAAATCTATAAAAGATTAACAAACAGGTACTAACTCCTATTTTTAACTATCGCTCAGGGTGGCGTCAGCCATTTCGGGTTTATAGCGACTAAAACTCAATGCACAGGCATTGGCAAGAAAAAGGCATTTTAAACTATTTTTAAAGCTTATTTCAAATGAATGGGCTATTTGCCAATTAAGGTTAAAATCGCCTCTATTTTTTGCTCCCGAGGGATATTCCCGTCAATCCAGTGAATGGGTATTCCGCTCCTCTCCATTTTTCTGAACCAGGTCATCTGTCGCTTGCCAAACTGGTGAATGGCAGTATTCAGGCCGGTAAACATCTCGTGGTAGCCAATTTCTCCCATGAGAAACCTTGTTATCCACTTGTACTCCAGCCCGTAGTAAATCAACTCTGGGGGCTTTATGCCTTTATCCAACAGGCTTTTCACCTCATCAACCATCCCCTCGTTCAGCCTTTGTATGAGCCTTTGGGTAATCCGTTCGCGCTGCTGATACCTTGGAAATGCGATACCAAAAATGATGTTTTGCAGCCGGGGATAGGTGTACTCTCCTTCACCCACTCTGGCATAGTACTCCTCAATCTCAATGGCACGTACTAACCTTTTACGGTTCACCGTATCGGTTTGATTGTGCAGCTGCTTATACGATTTCAGCATCTCCTCCAGCTCATGCATCTCCAGAGAGGCAAGTTTGGCTCTGAGTTCGGGGTTTTCGGGAACTGCAATCAGCTTGTAACCCTTAATTGCTGCCTCGATATACATCCCCGAGCCGCCGCAGAGAATGGGAAACGCCCCACGCCCGGATATGTCGTTAAATGCTTCCACGAAGTGCTGCTGATACTCATAAACATTCAGCTGGTACCCCGCATCCACAATGTCAATGAGGTGGTAGGGAATCTGCTTGCCATTTACCGTGTAATCGTGCAAATCCTTACCGGTTCCCAAGTCCATGCCCCTGTAAACCTGCCGCGAATCGCCGCTAATCACCTCGCCCCCAATGGCGAATGCCAGATTTGCAGCCACAGCGGTTTTTCCACCTGCAGTGGGGCCAAGAATGGTAATCAGGTTATACCCTTTGGGATTGGGAATTTCCATGGCTATAATACATTTTTCTGCACAAAGGTATCAGGAAAAAGAGAATGGCAACGGATGCCATAAATTTAGCTATTTTTGAGTTTGCTTTTTTAAAAAACTGCTATCCCGGCAGTATCAGCGTTTTTTTCAGTACTTTTGGGGTCGTTTTTTACACACCATTTCAACGGTAAGCATGGGTTATGAGTTCTGAGAACAGGGTTGTTATCAAAAATAAAAGGGCTTCCTTCCTCTTCGAGATACTGGAAACATTCACCGCAGGCATTGTGCTCACCGGTACCGAGATAAAATCCATTCGCATGGGAAAGGCAAGCCTTGTGGATGCCTACTGCAAATTCACAGGCAACGAGCTGTGGCTTACGGGGATGCACGTGGCCGAATACTCGTATGGCACCTACAACAACCACGAACCCAAACGCGAAAGGAAACTCCTGCTGAACCGAACCGAACTGCGAAAACTCTCGCGAAGCACCAAAGAGAAGGGATTGACCATAGTTGCCCTCAAGCTGTTTATCAACGAGAAAGGCCTGGCCAAGGTGGATATCGGGTTGGCGCGTGGTAAAAAGGTACATGACAAGCGCGAAGACCAGAAGAAGAAGGAGTCGAAACGCGAAATGGACCGATTACAGAAATACTAAGGCATGGGCATAGCCGAATTCATTCAGGACCCGGCAAACCTCTACACGTGGCAGGTAATATCCATTCTCATCCTGGCCGGATTTTTGGTTGGCTTTATCAATACCCTTGCGGGTAGCGGCACGGTGATTACCTATTCCCTTTTTATGTTCATGGGCATGCCGGCCAACATAGCCAACGGCACCATCAGGCTTGGCGTGATTCTGCAAACCCTCACCTCCACCCTGTCGTTCAAAAAGCAGGGAGTGCTCAGCTGGAGGAAAGGGCTGATAATATCCATTCCCGTGGCCATTGGCTCCATTTTGGGAGCGCAGATAGCGGCCATACTCAATGTCAAAATTTTTGAAAAAGCCTTGGCACTTATCATGTTAGGCATGATTTTCTTCCTTTTCCAAAGCCCCGAAAAATGGGCTGAGGGTCAGCTGGAAAAAGCCAATAAAAGGGTAACCCTTCCACAGCTGTTACTCTTCTTTGGCATCGGGCTGTACGGTGGGTTTACGCACATTGGGGTGGGCATTTTCCTTGTTGCAACCCTTGTACTAAGGTTGGGGTTCGATTTGGTTAAAGCCAACGCCATCAAGGTACTTTCGGTGTTTATCTACAGCCCGTTTGCCCTGCTGGTATTCGTCCTGCACCATCAGGTTGACTACAGAATCGGCCTTATATCATCCATTGGCAATATCATTGGGGGCTACCTGGCATCGCGGCTGGCGGTGAATTGGGGTGCAGGGTTTATCCGTTGGTTTCTGGTGGTCATCATCCTGCTTTTCAACGCGTGGGTTTTTGGTGTG
>JAKQEF010000115.1 GCA_029558675.1 Bacteroidota bacterium
GAAACTCAAGCAGTAGAATGCTACGGCTTTTCAGATCATTCTTTTCCAGCAATTGCTGCTTGTCGGTAGCTGGCAGTTCGATATTGGAACAGATAAAGTTAATGAGGAAGTAGTTGTTGTCGATATTTTTAATGGCAAAGCTTGCCTCCTGTGGCATGTTGGGTGACAGGCTGATAACCTTAAGTGCAAAATCCTTAATGGAGCCAATCAGTGCTTTAAACTCCCTATCCTTCTGATTGGTTGGGTCGTCGCTGAGTATCGTTACGGATGCAGTGAAGAATGGTTCGCTGGTCAGGAATTCATTTACCTGAAAACGGTGTAATCCCTGAAGGATTACCGAGGTACTGCCATCGGGCATTTCGAGTACTTTCAGTACCCTGGCAACGGTACCAAGAGTGAAAAGATCCTTAATTTCAGGCTCTTCTATTTTGGCATTAACCTGCGAAACGGCACCCAGAATACGCTTATTCTTTGCCAAACTTTTTATTAATCGGGTCGATTTTTCCCTTCCCACAGTGATGGGCAGCACAACCCCGGGGAACAACACGGTATTGCGTAATGCCAAAATGGGTAAAGTATTTGGAATTTGCTTGGCTGGAAAGTCCCCTTCATCCTCGGTGAAGAGCGTAACAACCTCAACCTCTTGCTCGTCCGAATCGATAAGGAAGGGAGTGATGATAGCCTTATTGCTTTTGTCGCTCATGTTTCGTTGTAAAATATTAAAAAGGTGACAATATGTCACGGTCAATGCTTTTTACACTGCGATATACCTACTGGGCAATGCCCATGCCAAAATTAAAAACGCCTGTAAATTAGGGAAAGGTCGAATATTTTGGTAAGAATGGCAATCTCTTTTTCATCCAACTCCACGTTCCTACGCTCCATGACCTTTTTGGCAGTTTCCAAAGCCTTTTCCAGCTGATAGGTAGTATATCCCTGCGCTCCGCCCCACGAAAAGCAGGGGATGAAATTTCGGGGGAATCCATCGCCAAAAATGTTGGCACTTACTCCCACCACCGTCCCGGTGTTGAACATGGTATTAATGCCGCATTTCGAATGGTCGCCCATGATCAATCCGCAGAACTGTAATCCCGTCTTTACAAAACTTTGCCTGGCATAGCACCATAGTTTCACTTCGGCGTAGTTATTCTTAAGGTTAGAGTTGTTGGAGTCGGCCCCAATGTTGCACCACTCACCCACTACCGAGTTGCCTAAAAATCCATCATGGGCCTTATTGCTATTGGCCAGAATAATGCTGTTGTTTACTTCACCTCCTACTTTGCAACCGGGACCTATGGTTGTGGGGCCATAGATTTTGGCTCCCAGCTTAAGGGTGGAGTTTTGGCAAAGTGCAAAAGGCCCTCGGATAAGAGAACCCTCCATAACCTCGGCATTGGCTCCGATATATATCGGACCGGTTTGCGCATTTAGCGTAGCGCACTCCACCTTGGCACCCTCTTCTACGAAAATGTTGTTGGGGTTAAGCACATTGTTAGTGGGCGAAAGGGTGCCCGACTGCCTGTTGCGGGTGAGCAATTCAAAATCCTGTTCCAAAGCCCTGCCATTTTGTGTAAAGAGATCCCATGCATGGTATATGGCAAATGGCTCAACAGGCAACTGCTTTGCATTTGGAAAAGCCTGTGCGGATGGCAAAAAATTTACTTCGGGGAGCGAGGGAAGAAATGCGGCAATCAAGGTTGTGCCATGCACCAGCGAGTCGCCAATATCCATGGCCTGAATATAGTTTAAAATCGGTTCGTCGGGGATTATGCCGCTGTTTATCAACAGGCAAGGGGCGTTGTTTGGTGGCAAAGGGTACTTTACCGAGAGGTAATCCTTTGTGTGGTAATAGCATTGGGTATTGAGAATTCGCTCCCACTTCTCTTTAATTGTGAGTATTCCAATGCGAAGTTCAGAGACGGGACGGGTGAAAGTGAGCGGGAGGAGATGATCCCACCTGCTGTCATCGAAAAGGATTAAGTGCTTTGCCATTGCTTATTGCTTTCTTTTGTATAACAAAGTTACTGCTTTGTCGGCATATAGGAGAAAATGCCAATAAAAAAAAGCTCACGATGGAGCTTTCTATGCATTTCGACAAGTACCGGAGGCAAATATGCTTCCGCATTTACCCGATTAATTGCCCTTCTTATCGAGGTGCTTTTTGTACTTCGACATGAACTTATCAACACGGCCGGCTGTGTCAACCAACTTCATCTTACCGGTGTAGAATGGATGCGATGTGTTGGAAATTTCAACCTTAAACAGTGGATACTCAACATCGTCAATTTTTATAGTTTCCTTTGTATTCACTGTCGATTTGGTGATGAAAACATGCTCATTTGACATATCCTTGAACGCCACCAGTCGATAATTCTTGGGATGTATTTCCTTTTTCATTTTACAAATATTTACCTTAATCTTTTACCAAAATATGGGTTGCAAAATTATTAATATTAAACCAAATAACAAAGAACTATTTTTTTTAGGATGTTTTTTCTTCTTTTTTTCTTTCGTTACAGATTGTTGTTGCTCCTCCACCTTATTAATCGAGTATTATATTAAACATCACTTAATGAAATTTAATAATCGAAATAGTTAAGGAATGATTGCAAATAGAAAAAGTTATATGGAGCAATGATTACCTTTGCACAGTTTAAACCCTCTTCAATTAAGAATTCTACAAACGATTAAGCGTTTTGATTTTGGTGGCGCAGAGAACCATGTAAGAGTCCTTTCCAACGAACTTGCAAACCTTAATCACGAAGTTTTTATCTTCAGCTTTGAAAGTGGACGTCAAACGAATATGCTCAACCCCAAAGTTACCTTCTTAGGGTTTTGTGCATTTTGTGGAACACTTTTTTTCAGTGTCTTTAAGTTAATCCGTATCATTCGCAAGCACAAAATTCAGTTGGTGCATGCCCACCAGCGTTTACCCATTCTGTCGGCATCAATAGCAGGATACATTATGGGAGTCCCGGTAGTTGCCACAGTGCATGGACGTACCGGTTACGACATTCGTTCGAGGGTATCGAGGGCAATTCCCAGATCTATTATTTTCGTTAGCCGAACAACTCTTGAGAAATCTGATTACTACAATCAAATTAAAGCCAAATCGGTGCTTGTTAATAATGGGATTTCTGATATGAACAATAATTCCATCTTTATCCCCTATGGGATTGGATATGTAAGCAGAATCGATTCCAAGCACGCATGTGTAATTGGCCACCTCATTGATTTGATGCCATCCATTGCGAACGCCAACAATACAGTAACACTGTCCATTTTTGGCGGGGGAAAAGAGTTGAACTATATAAAGGAAAAGGCAATTGCAGTTAACCGAACAATGGGGCGGGAAGTTGTAATAATACACGGATTTGTAGAAAATTTGGGCTCTATGGAGTTATTCCCTGAGCTAATTTTGGGAGTAGGAAGGGTAGCCATTGAGGCTGCTGCCCGGGGCTGTTCGGTGATCTCGGCCAATGCAAACAGGCTGGGAGACCTGATTACTCCTGAGAATTATCAGTTTTACAGCGATAATAATTTCGTAAACGTGAATGGTTCTCCTCCAACTGCACAAACTCTTTATCACCGGATTGTCAGTTTTTATGAGAATCGAGTGGAGAATAGGAATAAAAGCCTTGAACTGTGCAACGTCATTCATCGTGATTACAACTCTGAAGTAGTTGCCAAAAAGATCACATCGTTATATTCCAGTGCGCTGTTATAAACCTCATATCATAGTTTCAAACAATCATAAAAGCGCATAAAGGCATTGCGCAATTAACTATTTGCTTGATGTATTTTATTAAAAGTGCTATAGCCAAATGTATGCTGCTGTAAAAACTATTACAGTAAAGGCATTATATAGAACATAGGCTTTCAGTGGAGTATAGGCCGAAGGCTTAATTCCAAGTCGGAAATAGAGGTATAGGCAAATCGCAAATTTTTCAATCCAGAATGCTACTAATGCTGCCCAAGCCACCCCGGCAATGCCCCAAAATTGGACAAAGAGAAGACTTAATGCGATATGGGCAACCAATTCCAGCAGAGAAATGGACAGCAGCGCTTTGGTTTTTCCCAATCCGATGGCCACGGTTTGGGGGAACAGCATTTTGCTGTTAATGGTGAGAAGGTATATCATGAAAATTTCGGCACTGGCAGTAAAATCCTGATTGAAAACAATGGGAAACAGCGGTTTGCTGAGAAGTATTGTTACTATGGTAATGGGGAACAGTATGTGCATATGCCACAGGGTTCGTTCCTTAAGTCGACTCATTGTTTCATAAAGTTTTTCCTTGATGGAAAACTCGGGGAGCATGGAGTTGCTCAAACCGTTGGCCATTAGCGTAACCAGAGGCAAATCGCGGGCTCCATACCGATAAATGGCAAAAGAAGCCAGATTGAATCGGGAGGCGATGATTAACCCATCGATGTATGAAGCTGACCCGCTTAGGAATATTTTCCCTATAAGGGGGAAACCTAAAGCTAAAAACCGTTGGATGAAGGGCCTGGAAAAGGACAATTGTGAGTGGTTAAGTACCAGCACTAATGCCCAGATTAGCTTTAAAACCGATACCAACAATAGGGCGTAAACGGCTCCTATCATACCTAATCTCAACACCACGGCAAGGCATACAGCAATGATTTGAATGGAAAAAATGATCAATCCATAGCGTATAATGTTTTTAAACTGATTCTTTAACAGGTAGATATACTCAATAATATACCCGGGTGCGCTGATGGCAGTGTAGAGGATGGCAAGCCGGTAATGCTCGAAATGGCTTATGCTGTCTAATTGTCGGAAAATTGGCTCAAAGATCAGCCCAATAGCAAGTGTAATCAGTGCGAAGATGACAATGACAACAAAGGCATTGAATAAGTCGGCCTCTTTGTCGTGTTGGTTAGATTTTACCAAGGGTAACATGGCCTGAATTAAGCCCGAAATCCAGAATGTGGAGAGAAGCCCTGAGATGAACAGGACGGTTTCGAATATTCCAATCTCCTCGCGGCTGAGCCCCCATTTGGTGAAAAAAATGCTAATACCCATGAGGGCAACGTAGCGAATCAGCTGAAAAGCCTGCAGGCTTGTGGTATTGTTTATCGATATTTTGGCTGCCCTGATCATGTCGAGAAGGTGGTGCAATTTATGAATAAAAACGGGATCAGCATAATTTATGCATCATTAACGGTTGTAGCAATTGATGTTAATGCTCATCATAACGTGAAAATAAGTTTTTTGGTTTTTTTTGAGAAAAAAACTCTATATTTGCCTCCTCAAAATGGTGGATGTAGCTCAGCTGGTTAGAGCGTCGGATTGTGGTTCCGAAAGTCGTGGGTTCGAGTCCCATCTTCCACCCCAGCAGTGCTTCAGGTTTTGCTGAAGCACTTTTTTTATGATACGTCCGAAAAAGTATTTGACATTCCCTGATGCTGTTCCGTTACTCCATCGCATTTTAGCCCCAAGACATTCTTTTTTTTACGCCAATTCTTAAAAAGTGCTAAAAGTGATCCAAATCATCTTAAAATAAGTTGATTCTGTATTGCATAATGAAAAATAAGCCCTATATTGTATTCAATTTGATAACGAGTAATCTGACCCCCATAATGAGAGATTCGAAGATGATGCTTGGTTTGGTGTGCGATATGTTTATTGCAGCGAATCCCAATTACTTTTATCAACAGGTGATTTATTTCCCATTTTATAAGGGTATGAGGAGCAACCCTCCGTATCTATGCCTTTCCGATATTTTCATTGATCAGGTTGATATTAAACTGGTAGAAGAACAGTCGGAAAACAAGAGTATTAATTCGGCAGCATGCTTCTTTTTCAAGAACTAAATTCTGCAGGGCTTATTTGAAAATGGGCTGTGAGAACAGCTGAACATCTTTTTCGGTAATCTCCTTTTCGCACAGGATAATTAACCTTTCAATCACATTTCTAAATTCTCTGATATTCCCGGTCCACGAGTTTTTCTGAAGAGCTGCTAAAGCCTCGTTGGTAATTGTTTTCGGTGGAATACCGTACTCTTCACAGATAAGGCTGATGAAATGCCGGGCCAATACGGGAATGTCTTCAATCCTCTCATTGAGCGACGGAACGTGAATAATGATTACGCTTAAGCGGTGGTATAGGTCTTCGCGGAACCTGCCCGCTTCAATTTCCTCCTGGAGGTTTTTATTGGTTGCTGCGATTATCCTAACATGCACGTTTATATCCTTGTCACTGCCAACCCGTGTTATCTTATTTTCTTGAAGCGCTCGTAGCACCTTTGCCTGTGCGCTTAAGCTCATATCGCCTATTTCGTCCATGAATAGTGTTCCACCGTCGGCCTGTTCAAATTTACCTTTTCGCTGTTTTATGGCAGAGGTGAATGCACCTTTCTCGTGCCCAAATAGCTCGCTCTCGATGAGTTCTGAGGGTATTGCGGCGCAATTTACTTCCACAAAGGGCATATCGGCACCGTTGCTTTTCTCGTGCAGCCAGCGGGCAACCAATTCCTTGCCGGTTCCGTTGGCTCCTGTGATCAGCACTCTGGCGTCGGTTGGAGCCACTTTTTCTATAACGTCTTTTACCTTCCTAATCGCCGGCGATTCGCCGACAATATCGAAGGTTTTACTTACCTGTCTCTTTAAAATTTTTGTCTCCTTTATCAGCGTGGTTTTATCGGTTGCGTTGCGTATGGTGATTAGAATGCGATTCAGGTCAAGGGGTTTTTCAATGAAATCGAATGCCCCCTTTTTAATGGCTTCAACAGCTGTATCGATATTGCCATGCCCCGAAATCATGATGACGGGCACTTCGGCCGAACGGCTAAGCAGCTGGTCAAGA
>JAKQEF010000117.1 GCA_029558675.1 Bacteroidota bacterium
TGCTGCTTGGCAATGGCCTGCTCGCCTCCACCCAGGAGTACTTCCTCCTTGCGCTTTTTGAGCTCTAAAATTTTTCCTTTTAAAGGCATAGGTTTTCTTTATTAGTTAATACTAATTACACTATGTGAAAAAACAAGAAATGCAACATTAGTAATTCGTAAACAATAAATGGGTACAAAGTTTCAACTTTTTGATGAAAAACTCCAATTTGTATTGATTATCAACACAAACAGAGGTATCATCTGTTGAATTCTTTGATCTCAGCCAAAAGCATTTTTCCCGCGGCAAGATAGTAAAAAAACAACTGTTTGAAAAATTATTTCATCGATCCGGGAAGTGGTATCCTGAAAATCTTGCTACCCAAAAACACTTCAATCTTTTTAAAAAGCGTTTTTTCCTTGCTATTCACAAAGGTAAGGGCTACACCGTCGGCTTCGGCACGCGCCGTTCGACCAATACGATGCACGTAATCCTCGGGGTCGTGGGGTACATCGAAATTAACAATCAGGTCGATATCCTCTATGTCAATGCCCCGCGACACGATATCGGTGGCCACCAGCAGCTGGAATTTTCGGTTTTTGAAAAGCCTCAGCACCTCTTCACGATCCTTTTGGTCTAAATCAGAGTGGATGGCCATGGCCGAAAGGCCATTCTGTATCAAAGCCCTCTCAATGCTTTTCACCTTCACCTTGGTAGAAGCAAAAATTATGGCACTCTTCACGTTATCCTTCCCTTTAAGAAGATACCCCAGGATCGGAATTTTGGATCCTTCATCCACCTCGTAAACGGCCTGTAGTACATTATCGGCAGGTTTTGATACGGCTATATTAACCTCAACGGGATTGTGCAACGTTTTCAGGGCTAACTTCCTGATATTATCGGGCATGGTGGCCGAGAAGAGCAGGGTTTGCCTTTTTGCTGGCAATAGCGAAACAATCTCAACAATGTCCTCATAGAATCCCATGTCAAGCATCCTGTCGGCCTCATCGAGCACCAGATGCTCCACCCTGTCCAGATTCACATAGCCCATGCGGATATGCTGAATCAGCCGCCCGGGTGTGGAGATGATAAAATCCACCCCCCGCTGAATGGCCACCCTTTGCTTATCCCAAATGGCACTGTCGTTACCGCCATACACAGCAATGGAGCTGGCAGGTGCAAAATAGCCGAACCCCTCAAGATGCTGGTCAATTTGGATGGCCAGTTCACGGGTAGGCACAATGACCAATGTGCTGATATAGTTCAATCTTGCAGGGAGCATGGTAAGCTTATTGAGAATGGGCAGGATAAACGCAGCCGTTTTCCCTGTTCCCGTTTGCGCACAGGCAATAACATCCTTTCCCTGCATGATATGCGGAATGGCCTGCTCCTGAACGGGAGTGGGTTCTTCAAAACCCATGGCCCTTATGCCATCCATGATGGCAGGTAAAAATCCAAAATCGCTAAATTTCAATACAATAGTTATTTGTTAATTAATGGTAATGCCGATAAACCGATGTAAATTAGATAGATCCTTTGGAAAACGATAAATCTATACAATATAATTTTCAATAGGTTATTTCCCTGCAAAGGTAAACCATTTTTGCAAGTTGTCAATTAAAACAAGGCAAAAACATCCTTTTTAACCAATCAATGTGCTATAAATCAACGATATTGCCAACCCTAAGCTGTTTGCTTCCAAAGGCATTGTAAAATGCCGACAATGCCGGCAACCCCGTGCAGTGAGAGGGGTAGATATGCTTTACGTTGTTTTCCTTCAGGTATCGGATGGTTTCCTGGGTTTGCCTATTGACCTCCTTCAGATGAAAGCCTCCCATCACACCATACAGCCTGCTGTCGCCCGTAACCCTTTTGGCATACTCAAGAATATTGACCACCCCCGAATGTCCGCATCCTGTGACCACAAAAACGCCATGTTGTGTTGCCAATGCCAAGGCGCTGTCATCCAACAGGAAGTCGGGAGAACCGTCTTCCAAAACGTAGGGAGTGGTTTGCGATTCGAAATCGGTAATCCGGGGAATCTGCCCCAGGAAGTATGCCCCCGGAAAAAGTTGAAGGGGTGTTTCCGTTGCCATCAGGTTGAACTTTGCCTCAATCTCTTGTCTGCTCATGCTCAACCCAATGTTCCAGCTATCATTCTTCCGAAATCGCCTGGCAGAACACCCGGTATGGCAAATCAGCGTTCCGCTGTTCAGATATGCAAGCCCATTGCCATGATCGAAGTGCCCATGGCTAAGCACGATGAAGTTGGCACTCTGAACATCCACGCCCAGCTTTGTTGCATTTTCCATGAAAAGGTCGGTTTGGGCCACGTCGAAAAGGATGGACTGGCCACCTGCCTCAATCCAGTACGACAGTCCGAACTCGGTTTTGGTGCTCACCCCGGGAGCATTGTCGATAAGTACAGTAACTTTCAGTTTCATTGCCTTATTATGCATAGATAAAACAGCCATTACACGTGTTCCGAGTGGTGTTGCGGGTCTACAATCTCCCGATATTTCCAAACCAGTGCCTTAAAATCATCCCATGTGGGCCTTTTCAGTGCAGGATTGCGGAGTAGAGCAGCAGGATGGTAAACGGGCATGGCCATTCTTCCCTCAATATCAATCCAATTCCCACGCATGGCAGTTATTTTGTACTCCTCTCCGGCCATATACCTGAGCGCTGTGGCGCCCAACAATACCAAAAACTCAGGGTTGATAATCTCTACTTGCCTTTTCAGGTAAGGCATACACACCTCCGCCTCCTGTGGCGATGGGGTGCGATTGCCGGGCGGCCTGCATTTCACAATATTGCTGATAAACACATGCTGTGTGCGGGTAAAGCCACAGGCAGCCAAAATCTTATCCAGCAGCTGTCCCGATTTGCCCACAAAGGGCCTGCCCTGCACATCCTCGTCATAGCCGGGTGCCTCGCCAATAATCATGATTCGGGCAGCAGGATTCCCCTCACCGAAAATGGCATGGCGACGACTCTTACACAAGTCGCATTTGGTACATCCCAATACTTCCTCTCTCAGGGATGCCAATGGTGAACCCGGCTCAGCAATCATATACAATTATATGAATTTTCCACCTCAAAAATTGCTTTGCAATGCCTATTTTTGAAAATCAATATGTTCAATGTCACAAATCTGCCGATAGCCATGAAGAAAATAACATACCAACCTATTGGAATTATCCATTCGCCATTCACATCAACAGTGCGAACACCCATACAGCCCTCGTCGGCAGAAGGTTATCAGGGGACGGTAGAGGTTTTTCCTGAGTACGCCGAGGGTCTAAAAGATATTGAAGGCTTTTCTCACCTCTTGCTGGTTTACCACTTTCATCTCTCCCAGGATTTCAAACTGTTGGTAAAGCCCTACTTAGATGACAAGGTTCATGGGGTGTTCGCAACCCGTGCACCCAAGCGTCCCAACGGCATAGGCATTTCCACCGTTAAGCTGCTGAGGGTGGAGGGACATACCCTTTACATTGAGAATGTGGATATACTGGACGGCACCCCTCTACTGGATATTAAACCCTACGTTCCTCAGTTTCACAATGCACAGCATGTCAAAGTTGGCTGGCTCACCGGCAAGGAAAACCGGATAAAAACCCAAAAAGCCGACGATAGATTCGACTAAAATTTTACCCCTTTCCCTGTAATGCGCTCACAATCCTGTCGAATGCCTCAATCACCTCACCATTACCCTGGGAGTACACGCTGAGCCCTTTGTCGGCTGCCTCGCCCACCTCGGCAATCAACGGTATTTGTCCGATTAATGGCACGTTGAGTTCCTGAGCCAGCTTGGCACCACCCCCCTGACCAAAGATAAAATACTTCTCATCGGGATGAGGTTTGGGTGTAAACCACGACATATTCTCGATAATGCCAATAATTGGCACGGTAAGATCTTTATTATTGAAAAGCGAAGCAGCCTTACGGGCATCGTTCAGGGCGACCTCCTGAGGTGTTGTAACAATCAATGCGCCGTCAAGTGTAAACTTTTGGGCTGCTGTCAACTGGATATCGCTGGTTCCCGGAGGGAAGTCGATGATCATGTAGTCAATCTCACCCCACTGCGTATTCTCCAGCAATTGGGTAAGCGCATTGGAAGCCAAAGGGCCTCGCCATAT
>JAKQEF010000121.1 GCA_029558675.1 Bacteroidota bacterium
ACCAAATCGTTGCGCTCCATGCCATCAACAATTCTCGATATGCTGGCGTTGTCCTTATTGGTTCTCTGAGCCAATTGGCCAATGCTAATGTTATCCTCTTCCCAAAGCTTTTCCAGCACGATAAAGTAGTCGGGAGTGATATTACCAAATCCCTTGCCTGCAAGGGATTGGCTAATTTCCGTGCGATATCGTGCGGATACTTTTGTAATCAGATGGGCAAATGATTCCATAGGCTATATACCATTAGCTGTTCACATCGGCTGAGTTGCATGCCAACTCTTTGGCTTCGGCCAACACTTTTTTTATTTCACTTTTTGTAAGCCCCCTTTTATTCAAAAGTTCGGGCTGGGAACAAATCTGTATGCAAAGCACAATCCCTTCGTCAAGCAATCGTTGCTTCTGGGTGTTGTTCAGCGAAACCAGGGCAGTGATGGGAAAAGAGCCATACCGTTCAATCATCTCCTTTAAGCTGTTTCCGGCGGGATAATCCCAGCTAATCATGTGCAGTCCGGCACACTTACCGTAATCAATGGCATCGGATGTAAAACGGGTATTGGTTACTATCATGCCGTGGTACGATACCGTGCTATTCTCAGGATTCAATTTCATTCTCCTTACGATATCGTTGACACGGGAGTGGATGTAAAGTGGTACTTTTACCGTGGCATTTTTCCCGCGACTGTTGTAAAACTTGCATTCCACAATGAACTGCTTTTTGGGAGACGTGGCGATTACATCCACCTCGTGGCTAACGCAATAACCCTGAACAATTTGCCCAACCTTAATTTCATAACCTTGCTTTTTTATGAGCTGAGCCACCAAATGCTCGAAGGGGTAGCCCGTGGGACCTAATTCCATTATCGAATTTTTAAGGCTATACCTGGCGGCAAGGCTATTCTTTTTCTCTTTTAAAAGGTTGAAAGCTTTGGTGTAAATTTTTTTGGTGGAAACACCATCTTTAAGCCATGATTCGATTTCGTCAACTATCGAATCTGCCAGTTTGTCGCTCGCTCCTGCACGATGCAGCGAACCCAAAAGCTTATCCCTGGAAAAGGGTACGCTCTCGCCGGATGCTTTTTTTATTAACAGGTTTTTTCCCACGGCTCTTTAGCTTAGGTTTATACTTAACTAAAATCAAAAATATAAACAAAAATTCACTTTTTAACAGTCTTTGTTAGAAAGATATTAACGTTAACATTATCTGATGATTATGAATAAAATGCTATCTTTATATGTTAAATCATGCTAATTATTCATTAATTTTCTTGAAAAGAAGTCAGTGATGGTATAACTTTACGGTTGTTTTCCTGTTTATTATTGGTAGAATAGATAATTGCATTAACTATGAAGTTTCTAAAGTTCTTACTGCTTTTATCGATTTTTGCTTTTGGAAGTCTTGCTGGGTATTCGCAGCTAACAAGAGATTTGTATAAACTGTACTATCCACAGTTTTTTCAGCAGCATCAAATAGATTCTTCGGGTTTTGAGACCTGGAGAACATTTAAGCCGGGAGAAACGAAATATTCTCTCGAGGTTGGTACGGGTTTTTCGACTTTTGGCGGGGGCAACAGTTTTACTACCTCATTTATCAGTCCCATGATTGCCTATTCGCCCACTGAGCGTTTGCAGATTGCGGTGGGAGGGAAATTCTCTCATGCCAACTTTGGCAACCTATCCTTGGGCGATTTTAGGGCTGAACGGTTCAACGGGCAGGTAACCCCGGGTAATCCCACAGAGGCTTTTGCCTATGGTAGGTATTTAGTCAACAGCAAATTGACCGTGTATGGCATGGGAGCTTTCGGGAAAAATTTGCCCTACATGTCGCTTTACCAGTCGAGATTTGGGACGGCCGATTATCAGCATCTGTCCTTTGGCCTGGATTACAAAATATCGGATAAAACAAGCATTGGTGCTTCTTTTGGTGTTACCAACGGCCCTGCCTGGGGTGTCTCGCCATTTGGAGGGCAAAGCAATCACCTGACCAATCCGTTTTTTCCATAACAAATCATTTATAACTATCAAAAAGCCCCGAAGTGTTAAACCTCGGGGCTTTTTTGTAGCATGTTTATTAGCTTAATGGGTAGGTTCAATGCAATAATCTTTTATAACCTTTCCATATCGACTTATGAGGCAAAGCAAAGGTTATTAATAAAAAAAGTGTATTCACTGTGGTAGTTTCATACCCAATGAGAAGGTTTTGTTAACCATGTCCAGCGCTACAAATGTTATGATTGTGGAAAGTAGTTTTTAGGAAGGTAACGGATAAACTACGAGAACCTTTGGAGTCTGCTATTAATAAGAACACTTAATCCAAGGAAAACTGGCTGAAATACTATGTAAAGCATAAAACCAACTTTCTAACCAGCAGGGCATCGGTACGTTAGAAAAACGTGGCTATTCACCCGATACGACCATATGAGGCTGAAAGTTCATAACACCATCAACTCCATTGACGGGCATTTGACCGATCTGAAAAACAAGTTGAGATGCCATAATGGGCTATCGTTTCATAGGAAAAAGACATTCGTGGATGGGTTTTTAAAAAGGTATTAAGTACTCAAAGTAAATGGGCTTTGAACTCATTCAATATGAACCTAAAAAAACATCATTAAAAATGTTTTCCTGAAAATATCATAAAAAAATGTATCACTTTTGTCTGTTAGCTAAAAATAGGACAAATAATTTGGACATGTCAGAAATACTACTTAATTTTGTTAAGATTATGACTCTAGAGTATGTGTTAGGCAACAGATTGACGTGCGGTAGTTCAATGTACTTCTTTGTTCTTTGAAATTTTAATTAGTTTGTAGTTCTATTAGTTATTCTCATTTGGGTACCTGATTGAAAGAAGAAACATTCAAAAGTTTTGGAATCTAATAGATAGATAGAATTTATTATTAGACGTGTCTGAGCATTGCAACTGTTAAACAGGTGCAACAGTACAACTAGGCATGAAAGGTTGTGGTATTCTCACGTGTTTTCAAGGCTAGGTTTATTTGAAAAAGATCTCTATTTATTTTTTGTTTTTGGAAAAGGGTATCCCATAAGGAATAGTGTCTGTTTGTGATGTATGTTTCCATGTGAAATGCTATACGAATTGGTGACAACAGGTAAACCTTCTGTTCGATAATGGTCATTATATTATGTGCATGGTTGTTTTCACATAAGAACATACACGACATACGCATGAACATTGATTTACACTTTTACGGATTGTTTTGAATCAAATAATCACCAGCAATTCAACAAATTTTCTGAATGTAAAATGAGTTGATTGTAAAATTAACCTTTATTATTCTAACCATTAAAATCTAATGCCATGAAAAAACTATTTTCTTTTTTTAATGTTATGATGGCGATGCAATTTGTTTGTAAGTAGAAATCTTTTCCATATTATGAGAGCTCTACTTTTTCTGACTATTCTTACAATTGCTTCTTGCACAATTATATACGGTCAGCACAATGGGAGGATATTTTACATATGTGAGTGGGAGTTAACCGAAGCCCAAGGGGTACTGTGCTTCTCGGGGGAAAAATCTTCATTTTTGGCCATTTCTGATTTTACTCTTAAAGAGAATCAAAAAAATGAAGAGATAGCCGTGGATAGCATAGATTTTGGTAATCTTAAGATGGTACTGCGAGAGGATGGCAGTTACCATGGTAAAATAGACAATAGACCCAAAACAACTGCTCCCAATAGGAGCCCGGTTAATCCTTTTAATATCTATACTGACATAAGTAAGGAGAAGATCTATAAAGAGATTTATGATGATAGATTATTCAAACTAATGGATACTAGCGAATTTATTGTTTTTGAGAGATTTGGAAGTATTCAGTGGAGGATTTTGGATGAGCAGAAGCAGATTGGGAATTTTAATTGCCAAAAGGCTGAAGGGAAGTTTAGGGGTAGAGAATATACTGTTTGGTTTTCCACTGATATTCCCAACCAATACGGACCATGGAAACTGAACGGTTTGCCCGGCCTAATCCTGGAAGCCAGCGATTCAAAGAATGAGGTGCATTTTTATGCGACAGAAGTTCAGATTGGGAAGGATATTTGTGATCCTGCGCCTTTAGTCAGAAAGGGGCACGCACTCTTGGAATTGAGTGAATATATTGCCCTTACGGACTTATTTCTCAATGCTATTTCTGAAGAGTATTCTAGGCTTTTTCAATCTCGAGCACCTGAAGGGGTGGTTGGTAACTTTAATATTTCGCGAGTGAATATGGGCTTAGAGTTGGATTACGAATTCTCAAAAAGATGAGATATCGGACTAAGGGCTACTTCCTTTTTTTATACATCATTTTTGTCAATGCTATTCTTGCAAGTGCCCAGTGTACCATAGAGGGAACAGTAGTTGATACCCTTTCCATCCCCGTTGGATTTGTGCAGGTATTGGCTCATAGATCCGACACAAAACATCTAACCAATTATTCTCAAGCCGATGCCCAAGGAAGGTATAAACTTACCATTCATCATACTGGGGTATATACGCTAACATATAAAGCCTTGGGTTTTAGGGTCGAGGAATGTGAGGTAAACTTGCTTAACGATAGCGCGAGTTTTTCCAAGGAAATCAATGTCATGCTCAAAGAAAAGCCTTTTGTTCTTAATGAGGTTATTACATACGGTGAGAGGCCAATTACAATCATCGGCGATACGGTAATCTACCGTATCGATGCGTTTACCCTGGGCAATGAACAGATTGTAGAGGATGTATTGCGCAGGCTCCCCGGTATGGACGTTAGTGAAGATGGGATAATATCGTTTAAAGGGAAAACCATTGAGAAAGTAATGGTGGAAGGGGACGATCTTTTCGGCTATAACTATCAGGTGGTTACCCGTACCCTGCATGCAAACATGATTGATAGGGTGGAGGCCTACGAGCGTTACTCGGAAAATCCTTTGCTCAAGAATATTGAGGAAAGCGAGAGGGTTGCGTTAAATTTGAAACTTACCGATGCAGCTAAATTAAGAATATTTGGGAATGTTTCCGGTGGGTACTCCACCGAGAATGATTTTGACGCCGGATTGAATTTGATGAATTTCAGGCCAAGCGTTAAGACGTATCTTATAGGAAATGCCAATACCATTGGTCAGCAGTTGGGTTATATTCCAGGGCTTTCCCGAAGCTTTAACCCCGTGGCTTTGGACAAGAAGCAGGAAGTATTCCAATTCCAACCTGATTATCTGATTAAATCCTCAGTTTACACACCCGTATTTAGGAATCAAAGGATTAGTCTATCTGAGTATTATATGGGCTCATTGAGTAACATTATTAATGTGAATAAAAAGTTTAAATCTACACTTGTGGCCCTTTATTCGCAAAATAATGATGACCTCAATACATACACTAAGCAGACCTTTTGGCTCAATGACAGCAGTTTGATAATCGATGAGAAACAACGGTATTACAAGGGTTTAGAAACATTAAACTTCAAAAATAGATTTGAATATTCACCTTCACAATTCACAAGGATAGATTTATCGGGTAATATTTTTTTCTACACCATACAGAATAGTTCATATTTTTCGTTTAGCAGCATTCCCATTGAGGATAGGTTGGGGCAAGACAATTGGAATACCGATCAAAGTTTGGAAATTACTCATCGTATCAACTCTAAAAATGCGCTTATTATTAAGGGACGCGGTTTTTATGACTCACGTAATGAGATGTATTCGGTAGTTCCGGTAATCTTTAACCATATGTTTCCATCTATTGAGAGTATCAGGGAAGCCAATCAGGAGGTGCAATCGAAAACACAAACGTTTTCCCTTTCGGCTGAAAATAAAATCCGTCTTTCCCGACTCTCTCTTCTGGAAATTGAGGGTGGAGGTGGCCACAGTTTATATCACCTTAATAGTCAGCTGATTTTGATAGATAGCCTATCCAATCATTTTCATGCGGATGGCTATGATGGAGAATCAGAGCATAGGTTACGGTATGCGGTTGGCTCGGTTCGGCTCAAATGCGGGTTGGATAGCCTAAGGGTTGGCTTAGGCCTCACTAGTTTTTATGTTGTCTTCTTCGGTAAACCTAGCCTTGGGACCAAGCAAGTAGTGGGTTTGTCGCCTAATGTTTCACTCAACTGGTCCATAAGCAGTAAGAGCAAATTCGGATTGGGTTACGATTACATCACTTCGCCTACTCCATCTGAAGCCTTGCACAGTGCTATAGTACTGAATAGCTATAGGAGTTTCACCTGTGGAGTGTTAGGGTTTGAACTTTTTAGCAGGCACAACGTGTCAGCACTTTATACTTATGCAAGCCTCATGCAGCGGGATGTTCTGTCAATAATGCTAAGTTACCACCACGAACCATATTATCAAACTTATAACCAGCATATTCATCCATGGGCTCAACTAACCATTGACACCTTGGGGAGACAACGGAATATGTTTGTAAATATGAACCATTTTGACCATATGGTTCACGCTTGGAGAACGAACTTTAGGCTCACCAATACCAACACCTTTCTGAGATACAGTTCCTATTTGTTTGATGTGGAGCAACCTGTGTCAATGTTACTCAATAGTATTGGCATTGAGGCCAGATCGGCTTTTGGCTCATTTTTCGATTTCCATTTAGGGTATACGGTCAATACGACTTCCCTTTCTAATTCGTCTGCCAAAAGAAACTACAGTAGCCGATTGTTTACCCATTTATTCTTTTTTCAGAAAGAATCAAAAAACTGTCAGATCAGCATGGAAAGATTCTTCTTTGAAGGGATACAGAGCAAATACAACCCTACCTATTTCCTTGATGCCACTTTTATTTGGAACATTCTTCCAAGCAGACTGGAATTGAAGTTTACCATTAGGAATCTTTTAAACTATACCGAGTATCAGAATATCCATTTAACGGAGATCAGCGAAACCATCTCAGGTTATCACCTAATCCCAAGGTATTTCATGCTTTCCCTTAACTTAAGATTTTAGGTGTTTCAGGAAATAAGGTATAAAAATCTTTAGAGCACATTTCCTCATCGTAGGATGTGGTAGTTACGAAAAAGAATGATGCCTGTCACACCGAACATCTACAAAAGAAATCCATTGCTTCCATAACCCCAATTTATTTATTCTATTTGCCTAAAGGTAATGTGCTTGTTGTGGTATAGCCCCGAGAGGAATTTCACAACCCTCTCCTCGGCGGGATAAATCTTTTCGCCCAGCGATTCCGACAGCTCTTTACATATTGTCCCCACGCTTTTAACTCCATCCATGGCAAGCCATACGGCAGTTCCCAACTCATCAAGAAAGATGGATATGAATTTTGACCTGTTGGCAGGGATGAAAAAGCGAGAAAACCTTTCATTTTTAAACTTGGGAACCAGAATGGTTACGTTGCCATTGTCGGCTATGATGTGCTCGTGAATTCGAATGGGTATCAAATCGAGAGCACTGGTGTTTTTAAGTATTCTGCGCCGTTGGAAAAAGCCAACCATATTATTGCTGTTTATTGATGTTGAAAATTAGAGCCGACATTGCATCGGCTCTAAAAAGAAAAATCATTTACTAATGTCCTGCGCTTGGCGGAGCAGGATCTTCGGGATTCCCGGCATTACGGAGGGGAACCACGATGAGGATCACGGCCACCAGTATAATCACAACAAAACCAATGAGGAATGCGGGATTTTTGAAGAACGAGAAGAGTTCGAACAGAAACACACCGGCCACTGCAAACATGGCCACCACAAGCCCCATTAGGGCTTCCCCAGCAATCAGTCCCGATGCCAGCAGCACTCCAACGTTCTCAACGCGCTGCTTCTGGGCCTGATTATGCTTACGTTTTTCAGAAATCATGTCAATGATTCCCTTGGTAATTCCACCTGTAAAAATGGCAAAAGTGGTTGTCAAAGGCAGGTACATTCCCACGCTCACCAGCATGGGGCTTTTAACCCTCATCAGGATAAATCCAATGCCCATGAACATTCCCACGATGATTAATGGCCATGCCATTTCGCCACCCACAATTCCCCGGGAGAGAATGGCCATAAGGCTTGCCTGGGGTGCGGGCAATTCCTGGCTACCGAATCCCCCCACGTAGCCCTCAATATTCCCCCGTGCAATGTCGCCATCGTTGAGAATAGTGAGTATGAAAAACATGATGGCTCCCGAGGCAACCACACCGATTATATTGCCTATCTCCATTTTCCAGGGTGTGCCACCCAGAATATGCCCCGTTTTAAGGTCTTGCAGCATCTCTCCGGCAACGGCAGCAGCCACGCACACAATGGCAGCCACGCCCAGCACGGCAGCCACGCCCGCATTGCCACCATCAATGCCAAGGATAACCAGCACAAGCGCTGTAAGCAACAGGGCTGTTAGCGTCAATCCGCTGATGGGATTGTTGGACGAACCTATCAAACCCACCAGATACCCCGAAACGGCAGCGAAAAAGAATGCCAGAATGGTCATCATAATGGCAACCACGATGGCAACCCACAGGGCTGTTTTAAATATGAAAAAGGTGATGGCCCAGGTAACAATGGCCACCGCGATTATCCCGATGATGGTGAACGTGAAGCTGATATCCTTTTCAATCCTGTCGGTATGAGCGGGAGCACCTGTGGCGGCTTTTTTCACATCCCTTATGGAGCGGGCAATACCTTCTATAAGGCTATTTCGCATTTTGTACAGGGTGAAAGCAGCACCTACCAGCATACCGCCAATGGCGATGGGGCGTACTATCCTCGCCCAAACATCTTTGGCTGCAGCCAGCCATTCGGCCGATGTGGCCGCTTCGGCCATTTCCATGGATGGACCTATGAAGTAGAGGATGATCGGTGTGAGCAACCCCCATGCGATGATTCCGCCACTGAAAGCAAGGGCACCAAGGGTGGGGCCAATGATATATCCAACTCCCACATAGGCAGGGCTAACACCGGGCGACCCCAGAAACATGCCTCCCTGACCGGTAAAATTGCTGCCGGCAATGGTTTGTTTACCCCATATGATGAAACGTTCCCAAGCGGTGGCGAACAGCTTAAACTCTGCCAAAAGTTTAACGATGGCACCAACAATCATGGCCTGAAATAAGAACTTTGAACCGCCTCCCCCTGTACGGCCCGCCTTATGGATCTCTGCAGCAGCAACGCTCTCGGGGAATGGTAATTCCGTACTCTCGACCATCACACGGCGGAGCAGGGCAACAAACATGATTCCCAAGAAACCGCCTGCTATCAGGATGATGGTGGAGGTGATGTAATTGCCCGGTGTGTAAAACGGGTCCCACAGCCCGGCAACGAAAAAGGCAGGTAAGGTGAATATGGCTCCGGCAGCCACCGATTCGCCAATGGCACCAACGGTACGGGCTATGTTCTCTTCTAAAATGCTGCCTTTCACCAACTTGAGAATTGCCATGCCCACAACTGCTGCAGGGTAAACAGCGGCGATGGTCATTCCGGCTTTGAGCCCAAGGTATGCGTTGGCAGCACCCAGTATCACCGACATAACCAGTCCGATGATTAATGCTCTTAGCGTAAACTCCTTCATATTCGTTTCGGAGGAAACGAACGGGACGAACTTTTTGCTTTCAGTCATAGATTTTAGGATTAACGTTGTTATTCAATAGTATAGAAGGCGATTTATTGCAATTTTAACTCATTTATAAGGTAATCGATAGCAGCTTACAGCTTGGGGTATATCTCTCCTTTGGCTGCTTTCAGTGTGTTCTTCAGCAACGAAACAATAGTAAGAGGGCCAACACCACCCGGAACGGGGGTTATGTAACTGCAAAGGGGTGCAACCTCATCAAATTTCACATCACCCAGCAGCTTCCAGCCCGACTTTGTCTGGTCGGATTTAACCCTTGTAATGCCCACATCGATAACAACGGCACCCTCTTTCACCATATCGGCGGTGACAAATTCGGGTTGCCCCATGGCAACGATGAGGATGTCGGCTGTGCGGGTTATTTCGGGGATATTCTTTGTGCGCGAATGGCATACGGTAACTGTGCAATCGCCGGGATAGCCCTTGTGCGATAGCAGATTGGCCATCGGGCGTCCTACAATGTTACTTCTGCCCAGAACAACGCAATGCTTGCCCTTGGTTTCAATATTATACCTGCGGATAAGTTCAAGAATGCCATCGGGGGTTGCGGAAACGTAAGCGGGTAGGCCAATTACCATACGGCCAACGTTAACCGGATGGAAACCATCCACATCTTTTGCGGGGTCGATGGCCTCAATAATCTTTTGGTCAGATATATGCTTTGGCAGGGGTAACTGAACTATAAACCCATCTATATCAGAGTTTTCATTCAATTTATGCACCTCGTTGAGCAGTTCTTTCTCAGTGATGGTATCCTCAAACCTGAGGATAGTGCTTTTAAAACCAACCTGAGTGCATGCTTTTTCCTTACTTGCCACGTAGGTTTCGCTGGCACCATCGTGCCCAACCAGAATGGCTGCAAGGTGAGGGATTTTACCGCC
>JAKQEF010000126.1 GCA_029558675.1 Bacteroidota bacterium
TGCCTTTGTGATACTGGATGAGGCGCAGAACACCACCATGAATCAGCTGAAGATGTTCCTCACCCGAATGGGCAATAATGCCAAGTTTATTGTAACCGGCGATATCACCCAGATAGACCTACCCAATAGGGAGGATTCGGGCCTGGTGCCAACGCTCAAATTGTTGTCCGATGTGCAAGGGCTTGCAGTAATCTATTTCGATACAAGGGATATCATCCGACATAAACTGGTGAAATACATCGTTCATGCCTTTGATAAGTATGCCAAGCAAAAGGCAGAGGAGAAAAAACAGAATCAAGCATAGTAGTTTCGGCACTCCGAACTCCGTTGCCATTACTTTTCGTTATTAAACTTCATAAAAAAAACCGGAATGTGTAAACATTCCGGTTTTTATTTAACTGCCATTGTCGTGGCTATTGTTCGTTACATTCTTAGGGCAATGTCTTAAGGTATTTATCAATCAGTAAATTTATCTCAGAATTCGATGGGCGGGGGGCATTGTATTCAATGATTTTACCCTCTCCATCAATGAGAACGAAGGTCGGGATACCCCGTACCTGATAATTCTTTGCCGTTTCCGATTGCCAGTTGTTTTCGGCATAAAGTTGATATCCGGATAATTTATCCCTCTTTACCATTTCTTCCCAGGCACTCTTGTCGCTGTCAACCGAGATGGCGACAAAAGCGATGGGTTTGTTTTTGTAGGCCCCTTTCAGTTTTGTTAAATGGGGGATTTCCATGAGGCATGGCCGACACCAGGTAGCCCAAAAATCGATGTACACCAGTTTCCCCCGGAAATCTTTAAGAGAGTATTCGGCTCCATCGATACCCGTAAGCGTGAATTCCGGCGCATTGGCACCCGGGGCCAGCAGCATACGTCTGGCAAAGGCGTTGGTAACAATGTTGCGGTACGATTCGGTGCTGGCACTGCGTAAAAAGTGCTCCACAACGTTTTTCGAAACTTCGAGGCTGCTCCACTGAATGGCTTCAATCACTGAATTGTGCTTAATAAAATCACGTATCTTGCTGTCGCTCACAAGCGAATCAACCTTTTCAAAGTAGATTACCATTTTTTCGAACTCCGATTTGCCAACATTCTGCTCTGCCGATGAAATGCTTTGGAACAGCAGTTGAAAATTTTTCATAATCAAATCGGCATAAGCAGCAATATGTAAATGTTCAGGTTTATTGTAATCTATGTTCTCTGAAAATTTGTAGTCATCCTCGTAGTTAACCGAGTCTTCGGGCGCAAAGTAGGATTTGTAAACGGGGTAGTCGTGCAGTAAGTTCCTAATCATATATCCAATCCGGGCGTTTTCCAACTCCAAAAAGGATTTGTTGTGAATATCAGAATTTTTGAGCAATGTAAAATACTCATTCTTAATAGAGTCGAGCTTTAACACGAAGATGTCGCGTGGAGCCGAGTAAAGTTCACGGTATTTCGGTGCTATGCTTCTGGCTATGGCAGAAACTTTGTGTATGTACTGATTGATATCAGCAGTTTTCCCCTCAAACACCGGAGTTTCGGAGGGGTCTTTTAAGTTAATGGTGGCCTTCAAATCCTCGCCGGGAAGTGCGAAGATAATAGTACTGCCCCTTCCGTTTTTCAAAGTGAAGTACGAAGGGTGGGAGAGGGTTATCTCTTTCGAAAAGGTGCCATCCTCGTTCAGTGAGATTGTATCCGTAACGCCTTCCGAAATAAGGAATGCAATATTATCAGCCGGATTGATTATCTGTCCGCTAAAGATGGATACTTTGGGCTCTTTGGTAGAACAGGCAGCTACGGCCAATAGCGCGAAGAAAAGGTAAAATGTTCTTTTCATAATGGTACAATGAATTAATTTTTTGAAAGGCACAAATATATAAAATATGGCACAATGGCCATTGCATTAAACAAATTCTACCGATTAAAGTTCGGTAACGCAGTTGGCATCAACGTACCAAATGAAGCCTTTAACCTTTTCAAATCCCATTCCCCTAAGCAACGAGGCGTAGCGATTGACCTGAACTTCATGCGAGTTATTGGGAACTCCGAATTTGAAATCGACTACTGTGGCGGCGTTGCCATCGATTATTACCCGGTCGGGGCGGTAACTTTGACCCTGTGGGGTAAGGATGGTAGCCTCCGTTTTTGCTTTGCAATCTGTTGCAAACCATAATTTCACAGGCTCGTCTGTCAGCATTTGCCGTAGGCGGTAGACCAAGGAATCTTTCTCTTGGATGTCAATCAACCCTTCGATACAAAGTGCATTAATGGCCTTTTCCACATCGTTTGCGGTATTGATACGCGATAAGATTTCGTGCATAAGTTTTCCATGTTCGCGGTGTTGGAGCCTTTCGGACGGGGAGGAAAGGAAAAATTCGCCCGCCTCCATCCGTAGCTTAACATCTCCGTGCTCCATCCCTACCGGGTAATTAGCCATTTGCCAATGGATTTGGGGAGAAGATTTGTCCTGCAATTCAGGCTTAGAGCCTGATCGCTTACCGAATTGGAATATCGAAAAACCATCCTCTTCAGCTAACTCATGCTCAATGTGCCCATTGCCCATTTCGGGGACAACTTGCCACAGCAGCTTTGAAATGTTATCTATTGTCTCATCGCCCTTGCTGTTTTTAGAGGGCTTAGGCTTATTCGAAAAGATGTACAGTTCATTCTGGGGACGTGTAAAAGCAACATACATGAGGTTGAGATTGTCAACCCTTTCCCTCATGTATTCATCAATCGCCTCAGCAGCAAAAATACTGCTTAAAGCCTTCTCCTGAATATGTATTGGATATCGGGGTATCTCATCGAAAGGCGATGTGTTGGAAGAAACCCAGAGCAAAGGCGAAGTGCCTGGTTTTCTAAAATTCCAATCGGCAAATGGAATTATTACCACAGGAAATTGCAGACCCTTGGCCTTGTGTATGGTGAGTATCGAAAGAGCCTCTTCGTTTTTTGATGATGAAAGTGACAGATTTTCTGAGTTTTCGTCCCACCAGCTTAAGAATTGCCCAATGTCCGACCCTCCCTTGGCCGACAGGTTCAGTATATGTTCATGCAGTTCGGTGAGGTAAGCCAATTCCCGGGAAACAGAGAATAGTTCGTAACGGTGGGCAATGGCTTCGAAGACTTCATTCAACGGTCTGGAATTCAATTTGCTGAGCCATAATGCCTCATCCTCGATGTAGCTGCGTTCAACAAACAGGTTGTGCCAGGGAGTAGTTGTATCGGGGTTAAGCAGAAAAAGTTCTTTTGAGAGAATGCTGCGTGCCACCTTGTTGAGCGGATTCTCTGCCAGCCTGAAAGACGCTATCATCAGTTTCACCAATGATGAAGCCTTTAACAGTAGCCCATCCTGACTGATGAAGTGAATATGTTTGGTCTTGTCATCCGTGATACGGTTGTGTTCCAGCAGCATATCGTCTATACGTTGCCCCTCTTTATTGGTACGAACTAAAATGGCTATATCGCCTAACTTGTAATTCAGCCTAAGGTTTTCAATCAGTAAGGTGAGCTTCTCTGAAAGAACCTCTGAATATTCATCTTTATTGGCATCAATGAAGCAAACCTCAACATTCCCCGGAACTCCTTCTTGGGAAAAAGCCGAATCTTGACTGATATCCTTGTATGCCTTGGCTGCTTGCTCTATACAGGAAAGGGTTGATATGTTGTTTTTGGAGCCTAATTCTTCTAATGTTTGGAGTATCCTGTCTTTGGCCGATTCAAAAAAGCGGTTGTTAAAGTCAACAATGGCAGGAAGACTCCTTCGGTTTACCTTGAGTGAGTGCCTTTCAATTCCGTGGCTGGCCAGGTCGTTATCCACACCGGAGGCAAGTATTTTCCAATCGCTGTTCCTCCAACGGTATATGGATTGCTTCACATCGCCCACAATCATACTGAAGTAACCTTGCGACAGGCTGTTCTTCACCAACGGGATAAAGTTGTGCCACTGCACCACCGAGGTATCCTGAAACTCGTCAATCATAATGACATCGTAGCGCGTGCCCACCTTTTCGTAAATGAATGGCGTGTCGCTCTCTTTAACGAATTCCTGAAGCAGGTGATTACTCTCGTTGAGCAGAAGAAAACCCTCTTCCTTGGATATTTCGCGGATTTTTGTCCAAAGGTCACTTATAAGTGCAAGGTTATCAAGATGTTTTAATATTAATTTTGCACCCACGTAGGCAGGGGTTTTCTCTTGGATAAGATCAACCAACTCAACGAGCGCAGGGTATAAAACGTTGGCAATGGCCAACTCGATTCGGGCAAATTTATCCTTATTATCAAAGGTACTTTTAGTAACCCAGTCTCGTCCCGTGGGATCGTTCAGTGCCTGTTGAACTCTTGCAAGTCCCGCATTGGGCATCTGCTCGGCCGAACCGGGAAGCTGTGCGCACTTGTAGAAAAAACCCATAATGCCTAACTCGCGATGGGCAAAATCCTGATCGGTTACTCCATACTCAGTCAACTCATCTATCGCATTTTGCGCAATGAGGTTTAGCTTGGAAATGGTGTTGTCTATAAGTTGGTATAAAGATTTTTTCAGCCTGTCAATGCTCTCCTTATGGGTAAAACGCTTCATCTCATCCCTGTCCATGGTTCGGAAGCTCTCGGTGAAGATTTGCTTTCCCAATTCCATCAGTCCCCTTCGAATATCCCATGTTTTTCCTTCGTCCATCTGCTCTTCGCCCATGCGGATAAATCGCCGCATGAGTTCGGATGACGAAGAAGCTGAATCTATAAGGTCGTCGGCGGCCTGTTCGATAATCGGCTCGCTATCCAACTTAATATCAAATCCGCCCTGCTCACCAATTTCCCAAAGCAATGACTGGATGACCCTTTGCACAAAGCTATCGATGGTGCTTATGGAGAAACGAGAGTAATCGTGCAGTATGAGCGAGAGAGCACGCTGAGCATTCTGAGTTATTTGATCCTGAGTAAGTGGTAACAGGCTGGAAATTTCATTGGCTATGGCACTCTTTTCTCCCTGCGCAATTGTGTGAAGTTCATTGAGTATGCGCTCTTTCATTTCTGCTGTAGCCTTGTTGGTAAAGGTTACTGCCAGTATGTTTTTAAAACTTTCGGGTTTTTCGATAACCTGTTTGATGTATTCTGCCGCCAATCGGAACGTTTTGCCCGATCCGGCAGAAGCGCTATATACAACCAACTGAGACATTTACTGAAACTTACTTAGTCTGATAAAGGTATATATTTTCGTACAAATTTTGGCATTATTACAGTATAAAGAAATTGCGATTTCTTTTCCATTTCCCATTTCATAATTGAAAAAGGCTGCCCAATCGGACAGCCTTTTAAACTAATGGTGGGAGAGGGGTTGTACCCCAATTGCCATTCTCCCAAGATTATTTCATCATGGCATCGCGTATGGGTTTGTAGAATGTACCCTCGCGCCAGTTGGGGAAATGGTCGGTTGTGCTTAGCTTATAGCCCAACTCAAAATATACCTGCACATCCTCAACCATCCCATCGAACTTCCAACTTTCGGGTTCGTAGTTGTCCGATGGCTTATGGTAGTTATCCATAATCCATTTCAAAAGGGTGGTTTCTGCCCATTCCTTTCCATGCTCAACGTTGTCAGTTCCAAATGATATGTTGATGGAGGGTACGCCCACCTTGGCGAAGCTAAAATGGTCGGAGCGGTAGTATCCACCACTCTCGGGCCGCGAATCGCCCACTATGTAGCGTCC
The DNA here is from genome assembly GCA_029558675.1 of Bacteroidota bacterium. Lineage (GTDB taxonomy): Bacteria > Bacteroidota > Bacteroidia > Bacteroidales > Tenuifilaceae > MWFE01. Next base: position 5,692 of record JAKQEF010000126.1, read on the forward strand.
CTTGCTCTCGATAACCACTTTGGCGTAATCGTCCAATTCGTTGTATCCATATCCGGAAATGGCCATGTCATGGGTACGACCAAAAATGTTGAGGGCATCCATATTAATAACCGCTACGGTTTTGTTAAGAGGATAAATGGGATTCTCGGCGTAGTATTGGCTTCCAAGCAATCCCTGCTCCTCACAGGTAACGGACATGAAAAGGATAGACCTGTCCTGAACTTTTCCCAATGATTTAAAGGCCTTGGCAATCTCCAGCAGTGCTGCCGTTCCCGAGGCATTGTCAAGCGCCCCGTTGAATATGGAATCGCCCTCCATGGCTGGGTTAACACCCAGGTGATCCCAGTGAGCCGTGTAGATAATGTACTCATCCTTGCGGGAAGAACCGGGTAACAGGGCCACCACGTTATTCGAACTCATGTACTCCACCCTGTTGCTATAGCTGGCTGAAGCCTTCAGCTTCATTTCAATGGGTTTAAACCCCCTTTGGGCAGCCATTTGGGTTGTGGCGTCGAAATCGAGACCTGCCATCTGGAATAGTTTGCGTGCGTTGTCGTTGGTTATCCAGCTTTGCATTAGCAGTTCCGATTTGGTTATGGGATCGCTGGTGAGGTAAAACTTGGTACCCTTGAAACTGTTCTCTACCACGCCCCAGGGGTACGAGGCTGCCTTTGTTTCGTGCACCAGTATGGCTGCAGCAGCACCCTGACGTGCTGCCTCTTCGTACTTATATACCCAACGGCCGTAGTAGGTCATGGCATTCCCCGTGAACAGCGCGCTATCCTGAGTAGCGTAGCCCGGATCGTTTACCAGCATCACCACGGTTTTGCCCCTAACATCCAGCCCTTCGTAATCGTTCCATTGGTATTCGGGGGCGTTAATGCCATAGCCAACAAAAATCACATCCGAGCCGGATATGTTTACATTTTCTGTTGGGGTTGGCGTTCCGCCAATGAAATCGGGACCATATTGCAATGTCAGGCTACCCTTTTTTCCCGAAATATTCAAAGTGAAATCGGTTTCGGGGGTTATCTTCATTAGGGGAACTTCCTGAAAGTAACTGTCGCCATTGCCCGGCAACAGGCCAAGTGTTGAAAATTGCTCCGACAGGTAATGAATGGTTTTCTCCTCGCCAAGGGTTCCGGGGAAACGTCCCTGGAAATCATCGGAAGCCAGCACGGCAATATACTCTTTTATGCCCTCCTCGGTAATGCTTTGCGATGCTTTGTCAACGCCATTGCCCGAGCACGATATTAAAAAAGCGGCAATTAGAGCAAGGTACAGGTAATTGTAGTATCTCATAGGTTTGGGTTTAAATGGATTAAATATTTGTTTGGTGAAGTATCATAGAATCGGTAATGAAATTACACCAACTGCTCCTCAGTAGTGTTACTTTGGATTAGTAAAAGGCAAAAAGTTTAACTCTAACACTATTTTTTTTGAGTAAAACAACATGGTTAAACAGTATAGCATTTTCCTCTGTTGTAATTTAATCAGAAGGAATAGGGTAGGGGGTGCTTTTAAAATGTAAACCTGACCTGAGAAGCTTCCACATGGTGTTATGTGTAGGCCGTTTCCTATATCCCAACCAGACCTGATGCCAATTGTTTGATGATGTAGCTATCGGGAAATTCATTTAGCCCCTGTTCATAGTATTGTTTCGCTTTATTCCATTTTTCTTCTCTGATATACAGCTTAATAAGTAATTCATAAGACTCTTCCTTTCCCCACGATGGCAGACAGGCATGAGGCATTTGCTGTGCTGGTAATCCTGTGGTTTTCAATAGGTACTCCTCGGTTTTTTGCCCACCACCGTACATTTTGGGAGTATAGAAGTCATTGTTGGCGTAAACGTAGTATGCCCTCAGGTTGGTAGAATCCAGCGCAATGGCCTCTTTGATATTCATTTTCATACTATCGGAAATGGCCTTGGCATTCATCCCCTTGAATTGCATGCTAAATCCTTGAAGATGTGCGAGCAGCGCATAATCTTCAGAATTTTTATTTTTCATCTCTTTAAGCCAATCAATTCCTTTATCCACTTCTCTTTCTGCCGTTTTAGTATCGCCTCTCTTCAGATAGAAGATTGAACTGTAGAACTGAAGATAGGATTGCCAGTAAATAGTTAGATTTTGATGATGGTCTTCACTGAGGTTTTCCAACTCACTTGCCATATCTGAAAGCGATTGGTTGTTGCCCGATATCATGCATTGGACAAAGGCATTGTAGATTTTACTCTGAATCCCGTAAAGCATTGAGTCGGGAAGTGAGTGGGATTGCTGTATTGAAGGGTTATTAACGGTTGAGTCCATAATTTGTGTTGTGTTACACTTGCAGGCAATCAGCACCAAGAAGATTGCAAAAATTCGTTTCATAATCATTAAATGTTAGGTTAATAATAAAATCAGTTGATGTAAAATGCTTTAATGAATTGTGTTCATAAATTACTTTATATCATAAACTAAATATTCAAAAAAAATTACACGTCCAAATACCCCCTCAATGCTTTTACGTACTCCTCAAACGCCATTAGTCCTTTTTTGGTAATGATTATCGCTGTATGAGGGTAGTTGTTGCGGAACGACTTGTTAATGGTGATATAACCCGCCTCTTCCAACTTCTTGAACTGTACGCTGATGTTTCCCGAAGTGGCGTTGGTCTTCTCCTTCACGGTGTTGAAATCCAACTCGCCCTCTTTGATTAGGAGCGAAACAATGGCCAGTCGAAGCGGCGAGTGGAGTATGGGGTCCAGTTCATCGTACATTCTGCTTACGGTATTTTGCCCTTAGCATGTAACCGGGAATGATATCGGCAAAGATAATAGCAACTATTGTTATTGCATTCCAATATAAAGAAGGAACAAGAATAGTAACGAACGCAAGGGCATTACAAATAATTCCACCATAAACTAGCCAAGGAAACCTAATTAGTGCACCTGAAATAATTGTTCCTACTCCAAGCATTGCAAGAATAAAAAATATAAGCAAACTCCCTGCAGGAATAGGAAAAAGGAAGGCAAAAGCAAAGATATTTAAACCAATAAATATCCAAATGTAAGCGAGAACCTTGCCCGTTAATGGCATGGGTGCTCCTCCTTTTTTGTAACCGAAGTAGATACCCGTAAACACACCTCCCAAAATCATTACAAACCAGATGTAGTAGTGATGACGTACACCTGAAAACATTAATACGTATTCCATTGAAGAACAGAATATAACAAGCCAGCCCCAGAATAGGTATATAAACCCGTTCTCGTTTAGTCGTACCTTCTCGTCTTCAATTATCCTATTGATAATCTGAAAACTTTCCTCAATACTATTAATTTTCTCGTCCATTGGTTTCAAATATTTTTTGCAAATATAAATTAGTTTATAATATAAATCAAATTTTTTTATTTAATTCTTCAATTTTTTTTAACTTCAAATTAAAATCTCATGAAAGGATGTTCTAAATCAATGATTTTTTGCTGATTACAAGAATGAAACCACTTCGTTCAGGGGTTTCCTGTTCCGTGCCGAAAGGGCTCTCTCTTTCATTCTTTCGGGCAACCCTTCAAGGCTGCCGGCCTTGCCAATGGCAACAATGGCCCCAATTATCTGCGATTGGGGGATATTCAGCTTTGCCCTTATGGCATCATAGTCGAACCCGCTCATGGGATGGCTCACAAGTCCCGAGGCCTGCGTTTGTGCCATCAGGTTGGCAGTGGCCATACCCAGGTCGTGAAGAGAGTGGTAATTATCGGCACCTGTACGACTCACCTTGCTTTCGGCTGCAGTAATTATCAGCGCCGAGGCGTTCTGTGCCCAAAGCTGGTTTGATTGGGTCATGGTGGATACTACAAGGTTGAACATATCCATATTATCACGTGTGGCAACGTAGAAGCGCCAGGGTTGTTCGTTGAAAGCCGATGGAGCCAATGTGGCTGCCGTTAATATCTCCTCAATCTGCTTTTTGTCAATGGCCTCAGGGGCAAATGACATTGTACTCCGGCGGTTATTAATGACATCAATAATCATAGTATTTCAATTTAAGTTTGCAGATAAACAAAAATAGTTAGCATAAGTTTAAAGCGTTAAAAATTCCATACAATTAATCGTTATATATCATTAGGAATCCATTATTCCGTGAAAATAATGCCCAACTCTATATAATGAAAAAGTTTGACTTTTCCGATACGATTTTTAAAAAGTTATTAATCCCCAATTAATTTCACATTTTTTTAATACTATTGTATTTCAAAATCTAAACTATACAGCCATGAGACCAATTGCCCTAAAATTTTTAGCTGCGCTAATTATTGTCATTCGTTTCTGTACGTCTTCACTGGCCTGGGTAGAGCACCCATTGCTGGCCTATCCTGTGCTGTCAACCATTGCAGAGTTGCAAGGAAAAGATCCAATAGTGGTTAAGAGTTTAGCTACTTTCCTTCTGGAGCAGGAGAAAGAGTTGGAAAAACTGCTCAACGATTACGAGATGTGGGCAAGGAAAAACCTTACCTACTACGCACCAACGCCTGATGAGCTGCTATTCAGGGCAACCGGCAATCCCGACGATGTAGTCGATCGCTTTTTAAAGGCCATTAGAATGAATCCCAACATGAAGATGAGGCTATACCTACACCTGATGCAAAATGAGGAGGCGGGTGAAATGGAGATTATTCCTGTTCAGGAACTCACCGTTTTGTCCGACGTTTCGGGTATGATGCAAACGCGCTACGTCGGGCTTAATGAGGGCGATATGGTATCGCCGTTCCGTGTGCTTTGTACAGCCAACGATGAGCCCGATTACGGATTTGATCTGGGCCTTTTCGAGGATAACAACACACCCTTCGGGGCTAAGTATGGCTTTGGAGTTCAGCCTTTTGGCGATCCCAACC
>JAKQEF010000136.1 GCA_029558675.1 Bacteroidota bacterium
GGAGGGGGATGAAGTTATCCTGTTTGGCGAAAATCCAACCATTTTTCAAGTGGCCCAGGCCATGGGCACCATACCCTACGAGGTGTTAACCTCCATTTCGAGAAGGGTCAAACGGGTTTACATCCGGGAGTAGGAAGAATTGCTTACGTGAATGTTACCCGGTTAATTACCCAAGATTGCTTATCCTTTCCAGCTTGTGCTGGTCAATTATTCGGATGCGACGCCCATCCAACTCCAGCACGTTTTCATCGGCAAAGGCCGATAGGGTGCGAATGGCGTTGGAGGTGGTCATGTTGGAGAGATTTGCCAGATCTTCGCGCGAGAGGTAAACCTTAATGGTCTGGTTATCGTCCTCCAAGCCATAGGTGTCGCGCAGGAATATCAGCGATTCTGCTAAGCGTCCACGGATATGCTTCTGGGTGAGGGTAACTGTGCGATTGTGCGAGAAGCCCAATTCGGTGGCCACGGATTTGAGGATGTGGTAGCATAGTAATCCGTTGGATTTCAGTATTTTAATAAAACAATCCCTTTCTATTTCACCAACTACCGAATCTTCAAGGGCTTCGGCAGAAGCTATATGATTTTCGTTGGCCAGCAGAGCGCGGTAGCCAATAAAGCCTATGGGCTTTGCCATTCTCACAATTTGATCCCGTCCGCCAACTCCTTCCTTGAAAACTTTAACTTTGCCTCTGATAAGACACAGCAGCGCAGAGGGGAAATCGCCATCGCGATAGATAATTTCACTTTTCTTGTAGTATGAGCAGGTGAAGTGTTTTCGCATTAATTCTTTTTCGCGGGGCTTCAAATTGGGGAACAGAGAGCAAACTCCTTCGAATGCGGCTTGGATATCAACGGTAAACTGGGCCATATTGCAGAAAAAATATTACTTCAAACGTTTGCAGTACAAGTAAAACAAGCATCTGAACTTATAAAAACATTGGTTTTTTAGGAAATGAAAATGATGGCCAAAGATAGTAAAAAATGTTTAACAACATTATTTTGATAAATTTTAAAAATCACCGGCACGCTGGAAAGAACATGCAGAATAGCGTAGTAGGGGGGATTGTGTGGTCTGGTTGACAATCAACGCCTTGCCACCAAAGGCATTCTTCGGCCAAAACCAAATGCTTTAGATGAAATCCGTAGAACGGGTGGAGATTGATACCTTTTGTGCTCGCTATTGTTTACCAATTCAATAACTCTGTTTACTGTTTCAGGGGAAAATCCTTCGTCTATTATTTCATTGGGGCTTTTATTCCCTTCGATGTAACGATAAAGGATGGGGTCAAGAATATCGTAGGGGGGAAGCGAATCGCTGTCCTTTTGGTTGGGGCGGAGTTCGGCCGAAGGGGGTTTGGCAATGGTATTAGCGGGTATTATTTCCCTTTCGCTGTTGATGTACCGTGCCAATGCATAAACATCGGTTTTGTAAACATCGCCCAAAACGCCCAAAGCACCGCACATATCGCCATACAGCGTGCCATAGCCCACGGCAGCTTCGCTTTTGTTAGAAGTATTCAGCAGGAGGTAACCCAATTTATTCGATAGTGCCATGAGCATTGTCCCCCTAACCCGGGCCTGCATATTCTCTTCGGTCAGGTTCTCGGGTAATCGCCCGAATACTTTGGCCATGCTACGTTTCAGAGCGTTAAAGGCATCGGAAATATCGATGAGGTCGAACTGGACATTTAACGCTTTGGCTAATATAGTAGCCTCTTCCACAGATTGTTGCGAAGAGTATTCAGAGGGCAGAATCAACACCCTGACATTCCCGCTACCCAAAGCGCGCTGCGCTAAAACCATAACTACAGCCGAATCAATGCCCCCCGAAAGCCCAAGTGTAGCACGTGTAAATCCCGATTTATGAAAAAAATCTCGTATCCCCATTACCAACGCATCGTGTATGGCAGGTACCCTGCTTTTGACACTATCCGGTTGGACAACAGGTTTGAGTGATGAAATCTCATGGATGGCCACAATCTGAAAATCTTCTTCGAAGGGTTTACACTCCATAATCACCTCACCCTTGGAATTGAATACTTTCGAACTTCCATCGGCAATAAAATCGGTGTTGGTGCCCACCTGATTGACCTGAATTAAAGGAACCCCCAAACGTTTTACTGTGTTTTTAAAAAAGGATAATCGTTGGGAGCGGGTATCGAGGGAGACGGGAATGGACGAGATGTTGATTAATAATTCGGGTCTATGTTTTTGAAATTCCTCAACGGGATAGGCAGATGTATTGTCGTCAAGCGAATTGGCTGTTTGTTGGTCGCCCCATAGCTCGTTTCCAATGGTTATGGCCACCATTTTTCCGTTTACTTCAAATGTTTCGAACCCTTTTCCGGGACTGAAGTATCGGTGCTCGTCAAATACGTCGCGGGTACTGAAATGCACCTTGTGGTTCACGCCGGCTATTGTTCCGTTGGCCAAAAGGTAGGCAGAGTTGTGAAGCTTATTGACAGCCCGTTTTGAATCCTTGAACGGAGCCCCTACAATGGCCGCAATACCTTCGCAATGCTTGGCTATTTCGCCGATGGCGGCAGTGCAGTGGTTAATAAAATCTTCGCTGTGAAGCAGATCGTAGGGGGGGTATCCACATATTGAAAGTTCAGAAAAAACAACCAGGTCAACATGACTCTCCCTCGCTCGCCGGATGGCCTCAACAATCTTACGTCGGTTACCATCAATGTGATTCACCGTATAGTCTAATTGAGCGAGGGCAATTTTCATGGTTGAAACGATGTGATTATTAAAAAATCATGCCGAGCCTTAAGCCCAGAGTGCCAATGCTAACCCTGCCATATCCGGCGTTAAAAGCGGGTGTCAAACCGTTGGAGAAGATTGCTCCTACCTGAATGGAAGAGGGGCCGCCCAGAGAGTATTCAATTCCACCGCCAATGGTATATGATAAAAAGCCCAAATAGATCAGCTTGTTATCAAGTACCTCCCTGTCAACATTGAGCTCCTCAATCCATGTGTAACCTTTTAGCCGTAAATTTCCCTTGATTCCCATATGGGCATAGAAAGTGGTATAGCCTATTTCGTTGGTTTTAAACTTCAATCCAAGCGGAACAGAAATGTACTGCCCTTTAACCTTAACGCTGGTATTCTCTACGATGTCATATACATCATCGCGAGTTGTAACCTGATGGCCTGTTTCGTTATATTTCAGGTTTCCCCCAAAGTTATTCATGGATGCTCCGGTTTGTATGGCATATCTGTCGGCAAAAAATCTTTCGAAAGCGAAACCGGCATTAAAACCCATAATCATTCCGTTGGATGTAAACTTTTTGGTGTCGGATGTGAACCACGATAGCTGTGGGTCGGCAAAAATGCCAAAACGTATATGCTGTGCTTTTAAACTATGGCTCCAAATACTAATGAATAATGCCAGTGAGCATATCAGGATGTTGCGTTTCATAATTATAGAATGAGTTAAACCTGTTACAAAGTTATGCTAATTAAACAATGATTAAAAAATGATGAATGGAGAATTAACATGTATTTAATCCTCAGTCTTTTATGCTTTTTATGAAAAAAGCCAATTACCATGCCAATCGAACTAAACTGATTGGCATGGTAATATATTCAAGCATGGATAATTTAACGGTATCGTTTGACGAGACGCTATTGGTAAACTAAAACAGCCCTGTGATGTTGCCATCATTATCCACATCCATCTTTTCTGAAGCGGGTTCGGCGGGTAATCCGGGCATACGCATGATTTGACCAGTAATGGGAATAATAAAACCTGCTCCGGCCGCTACCTCAATTTGCCTGACGGTAACCACAAAATCTTTGGGCCTTCCCAAAAGGTCGGGATTGTCTGATAATGATTTTTGCGTTTTTGCTATGCACACGGCTACTTTGTCGAGGCCAAGGCTATAAATCTTTTTCAAATCATCCTTGGCTTGCGGTGTGTAGTCAACGGCTTCGGCTCCGTATATTTTTTTGGCAATGGTCTCAATTTTAACTTCAGGCGTCCATTTCCACTGGTACAATGCTTTATGCCGGCTTGTACATTGTGTGGCAATTTTGGCAACCTTTTCGGCTAATTCAATGGTACCTTCTCCGCCTTTACCCCACACATCGGCCACGGCAACCGGAATATCCATATCGTTGCAAACTTGTTTCACGTAATCCAGCTCTTCCTGCGTATCGGTAGCAAACTTGTTGATGGCCACTATGGGGCAGATATTGAACATTTTCATGTTTTCGATGTGCTTTTGCAGGTTGGCAATACCCTTTTTAAGCCCTTCGAGGTTGGGCTGAGAAACCTCTTTTAGGGGTACTGCACCATGGTATTTCAGTGCGCGAACTGTTGCCACAAGGACTACTGCATTGGGCGAAAGTCCGGACGACTCGCACTTGATATCCATGAACTTCTCGGCACCCAAATCGAATCCAAATCCCGCCTCGGTGACAACAAAATCGCTGAGCGATAATCCCATCTTAGTGGCAATCACGGTGTTGGTACCCTGGGCAATGTTGGCGAATGGGCCTCCATGTATAATGGCAGGGGTATTCTCCAGAGTTTGTACCAGGTTGGGGAGCATGGCATCCTTGAGTAGGGTGGCCATAGCACCTTCGGCCTTTAAATCGCGGGCATATATGGGTTTCTTATCGAAAGTGAAACCAACAAAAATATTTCCCAGGCGCTTTTTGAGATCCTGCATGTTTTCAGCAAGACAAAGAATGGCCATGACTTCCGATGCAGCAGTAATGTCAAATCCCGTTTCGCGAGGTATTCCCGAAGAAGTACCACCCAAACCAACGATAATGTTGCGCAGCGAACGGTCGTTCATATCCATCACCCTTTTCCAGTACACCGTGCGGGGGTCGATGTTCAACGAACGGGTTTTGCTTTGGATGTTGTTGTCGATAATGGCGGCCAGCAGGTTGTGCGCCTTTTCAACCGCCGAAAAGTCGCCGGTAAAGTGCAGGTTGATATCCTCCATGGGCAGAACTTGCGAGTATCCCCCGCCTGTAGCACCACCTTTGATACCGAAAACCGGACCCAGCGAGGGCTCGCGTAGGACAACCGTGGTCTTTTTTCCAATCCTGTTTAAGCCCTGAGATAAGCCAATTGACACTGTGGTTTTCCCTTCCCCGGCAGGAGTGGGCGATATGGCCGATACAAGGATCAGCTTGTGTTGGCTAATCTTATTCGGATCGATGAATTTTAAAGGTAACTTGGCTTTATACTTACCATAGGGTATCAGGTCGTCATGGTTAATTCCCAGCTGGTCGGCAATCTCGGTGATTGGCTTCATCTTTGCTTTTCGCGCGATTTCAATATCTGTCATAGCTACTTTATTTAGAAATGATTAAACAAAAGACCAACAAAGTAAACATTTATTTGGGTAAAAAGGTTAACTATTACAAGCTAAAATAAAAACAATTCGCTTCCGTTATTACTATTGTTTTGTCAATATTTTTCCCAAAAAATAGAGTGTAATGATTCGTACGTTGCCTTTAACAGTAATTTTATTAGCCATTGGTTTAGGACTGCATGGCCAAACTTTTACCAGATCAATAAACTGGCCTTTGGAGCAGAAGCAGGTTAACCGAAAGTTTGAGGCTGAAAGCATGCAACGTGTATGGGTTAATCGTTTAGAGTTTGATGGTGCCATTTACCCCGATCCTATCAGTATGATACCCCATTATACCGAATTAATCCCTTTACCCAATACCATTAGCGATATTTCCCAACTGGCTGTCAGAGTTGAATACGTGGGACTTGAACTACTTTCTGAAGATGTATTAAATAGCGCTGCACGTTGGGATACCGGAGAAATGGAAATCCCGCATGAAAAATTCGATGTATTCCGTTCGCGTGGGCAATCCTACCTGCAGGCTACTATTCCCGGTGTCCGTTTCAATAGGATTGCAGGTCAGGCGCATAGGGTTGTGCGTTTCAACATAGTGGTGGAAGAGCGCCATGAGGTGCAGTCTCCAACATCAATGCATAGCTACGCTGAGCATTCGGCTTTAGCCACAGGAGCATGGGTAAGGATAAATGTTTCCAAAACGGGAATCCACAGGATAACATACTCAGAATTGGAGGCCATGGGCCTTTCAAATTTGTCCAATGTGTCTGTTTGGGGAGGGGGTGGTAAGCAGTTGCCCTTTTGGAATAGCCAACCTTCATACGATGATTTAGTGCAAATCCCCATTTGGATGGACAAGGGGAGCGATGGGATGTTCAATAAGGGTGACTATATCCTTTTTTATGCTCAGGGTCCTGTTACGTGGGAGATTCAACCCTCCGACAGCATGTTTACCCACTCCATTCATGATTATGCAGAGCGTATTAGCTATTTCATTACTACCGACAAAGCAAATCCGTTGCGGATAGCCACTATCCCTAACCCTTCGGCATTGCACACGCGCACAAGCACATCTTACGATGCACTTGTGTACTTCGAGCGAAACGATACGAACCTTATAAAATCGGGCAGACAATGGTTTGGTGACCTATTCGATGTTTACACTACCCGTACCTATTCCACTGGATTAACGAAACCCGTATCAGGAGGCAAGGCGATGGTTAGAGTTAACGCTGCTGCCCGATCGGGATCTCCCAGCTCATTTACCGTTAAGGCCAATGGAAATACCTTGGGAACCATGGGGTTTTCGGCTGTAAACCTAACATACCAGTATGCCTACTTTGCCTTTCCCACAGAAAAAAGTTTCGTAACGTTATACAATACTGGGGAACTGACCATTGAATTAACGTACAACAAGCCCAGTCCTGCAGCCAAGGCTTGGTTGGATTACATAGATATTAACGCCCGTCAGAAACTATCAATGGGAGATAAACAGTTCGATTTTAGGGATTTGGAGAGCGTAGCACCCGATCAGCTGACCCTTTTTACCCTTCAAAATGCCACAAATGGCTTGATGGTATGGGACGTTACCGATCTCCACCAGCCTGCTAACCTTGCCATTGATATTCAGAACGGAGTGGCAGGTTTTAAAAGGGAAACCGAAAAGTTAAGGGAGTTTATTGCCTTCTATGTAAATCAGGCGTATGGCATTGAAGTGGTTGGTGATGTGCCCAATCAGAACATTCACGGGGAGTTGCAGCCCGATATGGTAATTGTTACGCATCCCAACTTTTTGTCACAGGCCGAGGAGTTGGCGCAGATTCACCTCGAGGATAGCGGACTAAAATCACTCGTTGTCACTAGTCAGCAGGTTTACAATGAGTTTTCTTCGGGAACACCCGATGTAACGGCCATTCGCAATATGATGCGCATGTTCTATAGCCGTGCCACATCAGAGGCTGACATGCCCCGTTACCTGCTACTTTTCGGAGATGGCTCGTACGATAATCGCACACAGAGTACTTCCAATACTAATTACATACTCACCTTCCAATCGGAG
>JAKQEF010000143.1 GCA_029558675.1 Bacteroidota bacterium
CCCAAAATTAACTGAAGTATAAATAGGTTTCCTGATGGCCTTTATATAGTAACAAATCTCTGAATCCATAATAATTGCAAACTTTGACCACTGATATTTTACTCCAGCACTTAAAGACTGCACGCCGAATCCCATCTTTAAGTCAAGATCATACGAAAAAATCGGGCTAAAACCTTTTTTTGAATTTAAATAATTAATCGATATCGGAATATGATTAATAAAATGATTATCCACCAGGGTATCAGAAATGCTTGACCAATTATATCCTATGCCTAGGAAAATGCTCTCACTTTTCAATGGCTGCTGAAATAATATTGAAACGTAGTAATTTGGATATAAACTATTCCTAGTTCTATTCCCTCCCCAAAACAGTTTTCTCGCACCAACCTTAGTCCTTAATTTGACCTCAAAGGGTATTTTTTTCTCATAAATTATACAAGATTCATCATCGCAAACTGCATAATGGTAATTCTTTGCAAACCAGATTAGATTGGAATGATTTAGCTCATTTAACTGTTTCAATTTATCATGAACTTGAGGGGTATCATACGTTAAACCACCAAGTGTTTTTTGGTAAGGTTTTAGTTTACGAAGATACGTCTTCCCGTCTTCTTGGATGATTTCCTGAGAGAATTTAAGTTCCATTAAAGGCAGGGTATCTTTCGATGCGAAATAATAATTATTGAGGTTTTCGTCTTGAAAAAAATAAATGTCCAACCTTCCTTATATCAAATACTCGCAAAACACAAGTTTCTCATTACCATTTATTCTAATGGTTTTTGAAATATAATGTTTTCCATGTATAAATTGATATCCATAAATATCTTCAGGAAAAAAATTGAATTCATTACCCTGTGCATCCTTATAGTTACAAAATTCAGAGTTGTCATAGTATGCATTATTTTGTATTGTACCATACAGGGTGTCGGTTTGACTTTTTAAGAACAAAACCTTCTACATAGTTTGATTGTGAAAAAAGACTAAGTTGAAGAAGGGAAAAGAATAGGGTTATCAGTAAGAATCTATGCATATTCAGAGCCTTTTCTAGTTAATGCCATAACTTATATACTTCCATATTTCACTTAGATGCGTTGAACTATTGAATTCTCAGTTCCCTTTCATAACGGTTGACAACGTCAGACTAGCCTGCTGCAAAAGGAACATCTATCACCACGCTTTTGTATCATGTAATATAGTTCAAATATACACAAAGTTCTTCTTCGAAACACTTCACCCTCGCTTTTGCAATACCCACCTCGTTCAACGGCGGTTGTACCATCGTCGGACTATCTTGAGCAGGCTGCGCCTGTGTTTGCTTGGTGAAACCAAGGAGAATAAAAAGACTGAGGCTGGAGCCTCAACGGAAGGGGGGTAAGTTGGTACATCAATTCAATTCGAAACTATAGTTATAATCGATTAATTTATTTTCGGCATGATTGTCAATCCATGCTTTCTCCTTGTGGCTAATTTCAATAATTTCATTTGTTGATGTGTTTCTAAACCTTTCTGAAATTAACTCCAATACTTGTAACTCATTTTCAGTGAACAAATTCTTATCAAACGTCCTGTTTGGGTTTGGCTTAAATTGCTCGCCAATGCCCCCATCTGCAAAATGGCTATAACTAATATCTAAATCGTTTCTTTTGTATAAATATTCAAAAATACTATTGAAGTTATTGGGAACAGGCCCCATTGGTAGGGCTCGGTACTGAACCCCGCTAATTGAGAATCCGGTCTGTTTATACATGTTAAAGTCGGCGTAGAATAGCAACTTATTCAACTTGGTTTTCCAAGGGTTAAGTTCTTCGGTAAAAAACATAACCATTTCAGCAAACTTCTTGAAATTGGGAGTTTTAAATCCTGTGAAATTATTGGGAAGAGACGCGTCAATCAAATAACGCTCCAATTGCTGCTCAACCTTGTTGTGCTTTTGCTCTTCCAGCAAATTATCAATGGTTTTATATGCTTTCTCTTTGAAATTTTGGTCAAGGGTTGAGCAGTAATTAACCAGTTTTCGGAACTCATGTGGGTCGTGGGCTAGGTGAATTAATTTGGCGTTTGACTGGCTAGGTACCTCGCCTGCTTCGTATTGGCGATACACATTTATCCCAAAACCACATACCTTGGACATTTTTGCTGCCGATAGCTTATACTTTTCACGTGTGGCTATTATTTGTTCGGGAAAGGGGATGCTGTACTTCACCCTGTATTGATTTACCAATTGGTTGTAATTCAACTGGGCAAATGCATCGTCCTCAAACTGTTCGCCCGTATCCTTGCACTGGTATGAATGAAACAACACCCTGAATTCGTCCTTGCGAAAACTCATGGTTCTCCATTCCTTTGCAATGCTCATCTCTTTACCTGTAAACGGACTCTTCATAATGTTTTTTTGTTAAATGGATAGTTCATGGGACGCTCGGCAATATGAAATGAAATACAAACAGCGGAGCTGTTCTCAATACCAATACTCACTTTAATATACACCTCTTTCTGTTTAACCTGTTTGCCAAAAACCCACAAGGGCAAAATGCCATGCATCTTTTCGTCTAAAGGGCCTTGCGAGTAATCCTCAACTCTTAACGAACCAATAATCTCCTTACGTTTTGCAGGTGAAATCTCTAAATCATGCAGTGTCTGTTGATTCTTACCACGATCATCGAGAAACAGTATGCCAAAAGCCTCCATTTTCACCCGAAGTTCCTTTAAATATTTTTCAACTTCTAGTTTTGATGCCATTTGAAAATGTAGGTTGATGCAAAAATACAATTAATTTTTAAACTATCAACTTTTTAGTTGAACATTCTTCGTTTTATTTATTTTTAACAACTTTATAGTTTTTTTTAGATTAATTTTTAACATGTAGTATGTACCCCTCACCCAACAGCATCGTGCAGCTTTATCTGGTCAATCGTGTTCTTAATTTCTCCGGTTATCATGGGGAAAGTTGTGTATAGTTGTTACGCCCCTAAATTAGTAAAACTATTTTAGGGGGCGAAGGGTTTGGGGGAAAATAGGGGGGCGGGGAACAATAGTATTATATATTCTACTGATCTATTTTTTTGATTAGAAAGTTTATAAAAGAAGACGTTAAGTTTATCAGTAAATCAACTTCCTCTTCTTTTATAGCATCATTGTGCTTTACATACGTGTTCTGATATTTCGAATAATAGTCAGTTAACGTCCTAAGCATATTTGTCAACTCTTTAGATGTTCCAGTCTGCTTTAAGAAATTGCCCAAGGGTTCAAATTGATTTTCCAAACTCTTTGAATTTTTCAGAATTTGTTTTATAACGTATTCAAGTGAAAGCCTTAAGTCATCCAATAAGTTACGCTCAAATCTTGCCTCATTCAATTTATCAAGTGCAGTTTGGAAAAGTTTTGCTGCTTCCGGAAAATCCTTTAAAAGCACAAGATTCTCACGTGCTAGGTCGGCATTAATATTTGGGCGCAGTATAGTGAATTCAAATGCCGGATTCAATTCGCGAATCTCTTGTTCAGTATAGTATTTGCATTTGATATAGAATAAATTTTTTTGACACTTTTCTGGACTGTCTTTGTATTGACATACATCCAAATGTTTTTTATACTGAATGTCAATCTGGTTGGCTACTTCATATAAAAAAAACAGTTTGTCTATGTTTTCGTAATAATTAAACAAAACTGATAATAAACTATCCTTAAAGTCTAAAGCACCGTTGTACTCATGCTCATATGTATCGATTATGCGTGAAAACTTTAATGCTTCGTCTCTTATTATTGTTTCAACGTTCATCCCAAAATCGCTTAAAACTCATTTATGGTCTATCTTTTTCATACTTATCCACTCAAAAACGCGCAAACAATCGCCACTGTCTAGCCTTCTATTCGAAAAACCCAAACAAATGTAAGGAATAACCCAATAGCTATCAATGCTTTTGAATAGAAGTTATAAACTGAAATTCAACATTATCAGCCCATTGTCTAACTTGCATTATTACAGCGAGTTAAATTTCAACAAAGAACAGCCTATTTGACTGGTCCTTGCTGCGACCCCGGAGGGATTAGCTCGCTTCCCGCAGGCAGGCACACAGCCCGCTCGTGATCCCTCCTTAGCGTATTGCGTGTGGGTTTGTTTGTTGACAAAAAGAAAGACCAGCCTCAAGGACTGGTCTCTTGTGCGACCCCGGAGGGATTAGCTCGCTTCCCGCAGGCAGGCACACAGCCCGCTCGTGATCCCTCCTTTGTGTATTGCGTGTGGGTTTGTTTGTTGACAAAAAGAAAGACCAGCCTCAAGGACTGGTCTCTTGTGCGACCCCGGAGGGATTCAAACCCCCAACCTCCTGATCCGTAGTCAGGTGCTCTATTCAGTTAAGCTACGGAGTCCAAAAATTATTCGTTGTCAATTTTTACAATTTTTTCCTTGATTCGGGCTTTTTTACCTGTAAGTTTCCTTAGGTAGTAAATTCTGGCGCGGCGTACTTTCCCGGCTTTGTTAAGTTCGATCCTGTCAATGAAAGGCGAGTAAATGGGGAATATCCTCTCAACGCCTACACCACCTGAAATTTTACGAACGGTAAAGGTTTCGGTAGCCCCTGAACCCTTGCGCTGGATTACCACGCCTCTAAAATTTTGGATACGCTCCTTGTTCCCCTCCTTAATTTTGTAATGAACGGTTACGGTATCTCCGCTCTTGAATTTTGGCAATTCCTGGGGTACTTCAAAAACCTTTTCGGCTATTTTCATTAAGTCCATTGCTTCAAATTGTTAAGTGTTCCAAACGCGCAATATTGCTGACTTTTACGCTTTTGCAAGAGATTGCGCGAAAAATGTGCCCGCAAAAGTATAAAAAAAAAGATTAATAAAATACTTTTAAGAAAAAAAACTGCCCTTGCGGGCAGTTTATCGTTTGGCTTGGAGTTATACTACTCCTATGGTACCAAAAGCTTGTCGCCTGTGGCATCGATAACCTCTTTTTTCCACCAATCGGGGTACTGAGGATTGCCCACTGCTGCAGGTGCACCATGGTACTCGTTCCACTGAAATACGCCGTTAACTTCCTGTTTAATATTCCCATCGATGTACTTAACCAGCAGAAATTCGAACAGCTTTTGCCACCTCTCCACAAGGGCATTGGCAGTATTAACCGAGTAGTCGGTAATGAAGTTTATGGCTTGCCCGGGGTTGCTCTGGTAGAGGTTTTGAGCAGTTTTGTCAACAATGGGCGTCATTTGGGCGTAGTAGTCCTCCATGGATTTTTGTGCTTTCTGTATATCGACACTCATCACATCATAGCGTAAATAGGCAAAATTGCTCACCTTATTAAATGCCCAAAAAGCAGATGTGGGAGAATAGGTTAGGAGATCCCCATTCCCTTTGGCAAAGGATTCGGGAATGCGGTTGATACCGCAGTAGATGGGGGTGTAAACCGAAGAGCCGGCATCGTCAACGCTGAACCAGAAAATCCCTCCGATAGGGTTGGGTAGCCAGTTGCGGCTCTGCGCAACGAACGAAAAGCCCGTTTGTTGGGTAACCGTAGCACGTTCGTTAACATAGGTTTTGCCCTCGTATTTCCAGGTCAATGGGCGCCAGCGATATGGAAGCCCATGGGGGCCTGCTCCCGGATCCTTGCTCATATCCAGTTCGGTCCCCTGCAGGTAATCGCGCATGTAGTGCATCAGGTCTTGTGCCGAGAGCTTCCTTTCGGGTTTAATCCATAGCGGCATGCGGTTGGTCAGGTTGTGGCCCTTGGCATAATCAAAGTGCTTCCACATGCTTTTATCCAGCTCTTTGAAGAATGACCAAACCCTGATTTCGCAAAAGCGCGCAGCACCAAAATTAATGGGAGCATAGGTGTCGGAAAAACTGAAATCGTCACCATTGCCTTGGTAGTACTTTTTCGACCTTGCAAAGTCAACCACGTCATGGGCGTAAACCACTTTCACCTCGGGGTTGAATATTTTGTCAAGATTTTTGGAACTGATGGAGCTTTTCCCATCCTCTTTTGGGAAAGTGGTAATGCGTGCATGATTGGCATGTGCGCTCACATACCCATCGGGGATCAGCATGGCTACCCAAACGGCTCCCTTGTTGGCATTGTAAACCTTTTTGGTTTTCTTGTCGGTTTTCAAATCGGTTCCCTTGCCAATAATTTCCATGTACCACACTTCGTTGGGATCGGAAATAGAGAACGACTCCCCGCTGCTGAAATAGCCGTATTCGGCTACCAGTTCGGCCATAATCTTAATGGCATCGCGGGCTGTCTTTGCACGTTGCAGGGTGATGTAAATCAAACTGCCGTAATCGATGATACCGGTTGTGTCAACCAGCTCATCCCGCCCTCCATATGTGGTTTCGCCAATGACAACCTGAAATTCGTTCATATTCCCTATTACCGAGTAGGTTTGTAATGCCTGAGGTATTTCTCCCAGATATCGCCCCGAATCCCATTCATAAATCTTGAGAAGTGTACCGGGAGCATAGAGCGCAGCCGGCCAATGGTACAACTCCCCGTAAAGGTAATGCGAATCGGCTGAGTAGGTAATCATGGTAGAACCGTCAACAGAGGCCCCACGGGTGACAAGGAAATTGGTACATGCCAGTGTTCTGTGGGGTAGGGCAAACACAACGAGTGTTAGGCCAATCCAGATTGATCTTTTCATTTTTTCCATTTTGATAAGAAGTTGATTGAGATTTTTGAATTGGACAAAAATAGGAAAAAAGGTTAATGAGGCAAGGTTGCGTTACAAATTGGTATGTTTTCAGCGTTGGTAGGTTGTGTTCTTAGTAAAACAGGGTGCCTCCGATGGAATTTTCACTGGCACCTGTGGCAGAGGCAAGACACGAATGAGTTTTCTGCAGGTAAAGGACGGCTAACAAACCGAATATAAGAGCCTCTTTAAAATCAACCAGAACCGTTGGTGGAATAGTAATCGTATTTTTCGTTTTACTGCTTAACAACGACATGAGGAACTCATTCTTTGCGCCACCGCCGGTAACCAGTACCCTTTCATTCTGCTTGTCCGAAAGAACTTTCGATATCTGATAGGACACATGCTCGTACATTGTCCGCAGTTTGTTTTCAATGGATATTTCCTCACTCTCAATAAAGGGTAAAAAATTTTCGATAACCCATTCTTTTCCGAGTGATTTCGCTCCTTTGCGTTGATAATATGGCAAGCAGTTTAATTTTTCCAGAAGGTTTTCATCCACCTCGCCCTTTTGTCCAATGCGCCCGCAATCGTCGAATTCCTTGCACATCCGTTGCGAAAGGAGGTTGAATACGATGTTTGCAGGGCAGATGTCGAAAGCTACCCGTTGGTTCGCCTTTCTATAAGAAACATTGGCGAATCCGCCCAGATTCAGACAGAAATGGAAGTCGCTGAAAAGCAATTCATCGCCAATGGGAACGAGGGGAGCCCCTTGCCCGCCACGGGCAACATCGCCCATCCTGAAGTTGCACACACAGGGAATGCCCGATATGGCTGCAATGTGTGCACCGCTGCCAATCTGCGTGGTGAAACCCCTATGGGGTTCATGAAAAACGGTATGTCCATGGGAGCCAATGATGTCAGCGTTGATATGGTGGCGATCCAAAAATAGTTTAACCTGATTGCCAATCCATTGGCCATAATCGGCATCGAGAAGTGCCAGCTCTCTCGCACCAAGCGACATGGCGTTGTAAAGCCGTTGGCTGAGGTCTTTGGGGTATGTCACGGTTTGAGCATTGAGGATATTGTATGTCCATCCGCCATTGTCGTAATTAAATTCGCTATGGCAGATGTCCAACCCGTCGAGTGATGTCCCCGACATCAACCCGATAGCACTTAATTTGTGATGCGAAAAACTTTGCTGCATGCCGATTTAGCGCTGTAGCGGGAAGTTCTTAAAGACATCTTTCATGGCTTGCCTGAAAAGTCCCATTATGCTTTTGGCCGGCTCGGCATCATATGGCTCATCATTAACCAACCCCTTCAATAGTTCGTCCGATACATTCCATGGAGTTGAAGCCTGTGCTATTCCCGTAACCTTTTGGAGGGGTATTATCCCTTTGTTGGTGTAAAAAGTAAGGGTAATGGTTACCTCAGGGGTAAAGGAGTTGGGATCGGCCTCCTCTTCGTCATCGCCATTCTCTTTATTTGTACGCGAGGATGCCCCAATCTCAATTGGCTTTGCAATTTGTGTAAAGATTAAATCGGCTTTCAGATAAAACCGCGATGCCCCCTGACGAAGTGCCCTGTTGATGTTTACATCGGGGAAACCATACTGGTCGTAGCTGAAACTTTTGCCAAAAGTGTTTAGCGGAAGCATGTAGATGTTGAATTCTGCCCTAAGCATGTCTTCAATCATAGACCAGCTATTCATCTTAATGGCATTCATGTACTTGTTGCACTTGGGATTCTCCACTTCCGGAAAATCCTGAGAAAATTCGTCCAGTAGCTGCAAAATGGCTTGATTTACATTGCAGTTGAAGGCGATAAGCGCTACCTCTTTATTGCGTAAACTCTGAGAAAAGGAGTTGATACCCAACGTAACAAGTACTAGAGTTAAGCCAAATAGAATTAGTTTCTTCATCGATCTGTGGTTTGGTGAGATTATGTGTTAAAATTACTCTATTTTGACGAAATATTGACTTTAATTATCGCTGAATAATTTTCGTGCCAATTTTTTTTACTACCAGTTGAAATTGCATGAAAAAATTTTGGTGTTTCCTTTTTGATCAACTACCGTAAGCTGTAGCGAATGTTTACCATTGCTTGTTAACCTCTTGGCATCGAACTCATAGATCACCAATTTATTTTTTGGATCATGCTCAAACAGTGCCCATTGTCCATCGATGATACCCGTAATGCCGGCTATGCCACTGAGCTCATCCTCAACTTGAAATCGAATCGATTTCTCTTTTCCCATGTCTTTTCCGTTGGAGATGTTGAGGGGTGTTACTTTTGGCGGGACAGTGTCGGCCATGACGGTAAAGTTGCCAAAGAAATTTGGGTTTGCCTCCACCATTCCGTTGGAATACCATCCTCCAACCGCTTCAATCTTCCCGTCATCGCCAATGGAGCAGATCAAGGCCTTTTTTTGATACTTCTCAGGCAGCGAATCGCACCTTATGGATAAATCATATGCCTTATGTACCGGGGTAAAACGGTTGTGAACGTGGATTACGTGGGAAAACGACGTGGGAATGCGGTCGGATACGCCATAGCTAAAGCTGATATTGTTGTATAGCGTATTGGAAGGCATTTTCACTGAAAATAGTTCGTGGGTTAAAACATTCTCCTCGTAGAATAGCCAGTAAGGGAATACCTGAGTATCCCTGGGGTGCTCTACGTTAGCCTGTAAACCGTTAGGTTGTACCCCCTTGATGCTAACGCTCAGATTGGTTTTGTTACCAAAGGCGTCGGCAACGACTATTTTGATATTGTAAAGGCTATCCTTTTCAACATTTATTTGACCTCCATTCACCACTCCGCTATAGCCGCTAAACCTATTATTCGGGTCCAAAAAAAGGCGGTGTATCCTTTTGCCCGTGAGCTGACGCTCTTCAAAGTCAATATGGCTGTTGGCATACCTTACCTCGTTAAAGCTGAAACGGTTTGCGTTGAAATGGTACACCGAATTCCCGTTCACTGCCATGCTGATGCTGTAAACGCCGCACCTTAAGCTGCCCCCGCTGAGGAAATCGTATGCTTTAATACCCATCCCCACAGGGCCAATAGCCTTAATTGTATCTTTTACAATATATCCGCTCCCCTTGGCCTGAACGAGAAGTTCTTTTTTCTTGCTCTTCGCATCGATAATGCTGGTCGAATCAAGAGGATATATCCACGCAGCGTTGATAACGGGGGCAATGGTATCGGTGATGGGAAGATTGCTGAATGCGGGGTTGAACGGAATCTGTTCATCGGATTGCCTCACTTCATAGTGGAGATGTGGCCCTCCTGAACTTCCGGAGTTGCCACTAATGGCAATCTGCTCTCCTCGTTTTACCTTGATATCGTTGGGTTTTAAATAGATGTCAACTTCAAATGATTTTTGGCGGTACTGATACTCTTTCACGAATTGGTCGATGCGCTGTGAGAAGTGGTTGAGATGTGCATAAACCGTGGTAATTCCCTGAGGGTGTTGGATATAGATTGACTTCCCGAATCCGGTGCCGCCCACGCGGATTCGCGAAATATAGCCGCTTTCCGATGCGAAAACTTTGGCCCCAATCTTTCCTCCGGTTCGAATATCAATCCCTCCGTGAAAACTGTTGGTACGGATCTCGCCAAATGACCCCGAGAGGTATAGAGGCCCGGAAATGGGAGGAAAAAGATCGTAAATTTTTTCTGGGTTCTGCCCGATTGTAAAGAATGGCAATGCCATTAGAACGGCCAGATGGATAAAAATCAAAAAACGGAGTTTCATGTTTCGAAAAAAGAACAACATCAAGGGTTGGGTATTGAAAGCGTTATTATGCGGTTGTAAAAATAGAACGATTTTATTTGATTTTCTACTAAATCAGTTGTATTTTTGTGCTACTTATTGATTCGATCATATGCAGGTAGAGCAGGAATACATACTCAAGAAATTCAGAACCAATATTGAGTTGCTAATATCTGCATACGAAATGCTCAAAAAGGAAAATGAAAGCCTTTTAGCAAAGCAGGAGAATCTGGAAAATTTGCTTAAGGAAAAGGACCAGTTTCTCGGTGAGATCGAAGGTAAGTACAATCAACAGCAGCTTGCAAAAGCTGTATTGGCATCAAGTGGGGATAACCACGATGCCAAAATAAAGGTTAATAGGATTGTGCGGGAAATTGACCAATGCATTGCTCTTTTAAACAGATATTAATATTTTGACACAATGGAGGATAAGTTTTCGATACGGGTAAATGTGGCAGATAGGTTTTATCCTCTGAAAATCGAACGGGATGACGAAGAGAAGATTCGGAAAGCCGCGAAATTGATCAACGAAAAGGTACTGCAGTATAAGCAACGATATACCGATAAAGACCTACAGGATTTTCTGGCAATGGCTGCCCTGCAGTTTGTGATTAAAATGCTTGAAAGTGAGAACAGGTTCGAGGTGTCACCTATTGTTGACGAGATAAGCGAACTGAATGAATGGTTAGAAGATTATCTGGAAAAGAGTAGCATACGTTCTTTCTTATAGTATTGCCCGCATTGTTTTCTTAACACTTTTGCGAAACTCAACATTTTCAAAATTGGAGATGGACTTAAGCTTACGTAGGACAGGCCTTATTCCGGCAAGTTCGGAATCTCATTAGTTTGGGACATTGGAAGTTCGAAATTTGCGGCCACTCCTCCCATGATTAATTGGGGTTTCTTAAAAATTAAGGTAAGCAATGCGGGTTTTTTTTTGTTTATAACGATCCAACTATATATCAAGAGGGTATTCAGTATTTATACCCCATTTTATTTCTTAATTAAAAACATAAACAGAATGGTAAACTCAATAATAATCGCCTTATCAGCTCTGGTAGTGAGCGGAGCTGTCACCTATTTCCTTTGGAATAGGCTTTTGGCAAAGAAAAGTGAAAAGCTCGTCCGTGAGGCTGAGGCCGAAGCAGAGGTGATAAAGAAGGAAAAAATCCTTCAGGCAAAGGAAAAATTTTTACAGCTGAAAACTGATCACGAGGTTGCTTTTAACGATCGGAACAACAAGTTGTTGCAAGCAGAGAACAAAATGAAACAGCGTGAAGCGGTTCTCTCACAGAAATATGAGGAGTTGCAACGCAAACAGAACGAGTCGGAGGCTATCCGCGACAATCTTAACAATCAGCTAAGCCTTCTGGATAAGCGCATCGATGAGCTGGAACGCCAGCGGAAAACCCATGTGGAAAAGTTGGAAGCCCTGTCGGGCTTGTCGGCCGAAGAGGCCAAATCACAGCTTGTGGAGTCGCTTAAGGCTGAGGCCAAAACCGAAGCCATGTCATATATCAACGAGATTATGGCCGAGGCCAAAATGACTTCGGTGAAAGAGGCTAAACGCATTGTGCTTCAAACCATTCAAAGGGTTGCCACCGAGTCGGCTATCGAGAATTCGGTAACCGTTTTCCACATTGATTCCGATGAGATTAAGGGTAGAATTATCGGTCGGGAGGGGCGAAACATCAGGGCGCTTGAGGCTGCAACAGGTGTCGAGATTATTGTTGACGACACCCCTGAGGCCATCATCCTTTCCGCTTTCGACCCCGTTCGGCGCGAGATAGCCAGACTTGCTCTCCATCAGCTGGTTACCGATGGACGCATTCATCCTGCCCGTATTGAGGAGATTGTGCAGAAAACTCAAAAACAGATTGAGGAAGAGATAGCCGAAACGGGTAAACGCACCGCCATTGACCTTGGTATCCACGGCCTGCATCCCGACCTGATCAGGCTTGTTGGCAAGATGAAATACCGCTCTTCGTACGGTCAGAACCTGTTGCAGCACTCTCGCGAAGTGGCCAACCTGTGCGCTATCATGGCATCGGAGCTGGGGCTCAACGCCAAGCTGGCCAAAAGGGCAGGATTACTGCACGATATCGGCAAGGTGCCCGATGATGAACCAGAGCTGCCACACGCGATTTTTGGAATGAAGCTGGCCGAAAAGTATAAAGAAAAACCTGAGATATGCAATGCCATTGGTGCTCACCACGATGAAACCGAGATGACAACACTTCTGGCTCCCATCGTTCAGGCCTGCGACGCCATATCGGGTGCACGCCCGGGGGCAAGGCGCGAGGTGGTTGAGTCGTACATCAAAAGGCTGAAAGATATGGAAGACCTGGCACTCACCTATCCGGGAGTACAGAAAACTTTTGCCATCCAGGCAGGGCGCGAGCTGAGGGTGATTGTGGGCAGCGATAAGGTTTCCGACGAGGAGGCCGCCAACCTGTCCTATGATATAGCTAAAAAGATACAGGACGACATGACCTACCCCGGTCAGGTAAAAATTACGGTTATTCGCGAAACCAGAGCAATTAGCTATGCCAAATAGCGTTATTTTGCAATGGTAAGGAATGGCATTAATACTTCCAACATCAGAGCACAATGAGCACTTTTGATAATATTCAAATGGTTGATCTTAAGAACCAATACCTTAAGATTAAACCGGAAGTAGATTCGGCTATACAGGAGGTTATCAACAGCACTGGCTTTATCAGGGGCAAGGCCGTTGGTCTTTTCGAAGAGGAATTGGCGCAATACCTTGGGGTAAGGCATGTTATTGGATGTGCCAATGGTACCGATGCCCTTCAGGTGGCACTAATGGCCCTTGGGTTGAAACCGGGCGATGAGGTCATTACTCCTAACTTTACCTTTATCGCAACGGTAGAAGTAGTTGCACTGTTAGGACTAAAACCTGTACTCGTTGATGTGGAGCCTGACAGCTTCAATATCGATATCAGCAGTTTGGAAAAGGCCATCAACCCTAACACCAAGGCTATTATACCCGTTCACCTGTTTGGGCAATGTGCCAACATGGAGGAAATCATGCAATTGGCTAACAGGCACAACCTTTACGTTGTAGAGGACAATGCTCAGGCTTTGGGAGCCGATTACTATTTTACCAACGGGTCAAGCCGTAAGGCCGGTACCATAGGCCACATTGGTTGCACCTCATTCTTTCCTTCCAAAAACCTTGGCTGCTTTGGCGACGGTGGCGCGCTGTTTACCAACGATGATACGCTGGCCGAAACCATCCGCTCCATAACCAATCATGGGATGAAAGTAAGGTATCATCACGACAGGATTGGTGTAAATTCAAGGTTGGATACCATGCAAGCAGCCATACTTAGGGTAAAACTGAAATACCTCGACGACTATAATCAGGCCAGGATAGAAGCGGCCAATCTATACGACAGCCTGCTGGGTTCATCCAAAGGTATAACCATTCCTCATAGGGTGCTGTGGTCGAACCATATTTTTCACCAATATACCCTTAAACTTGCAGGGGTTGATAGGCAAGGGGTGATGGATAAACTCGCCAACAAGAATATTCCAACCATGGTGTACTATCCTATTCCTTTGCATAGACAGAAAGCATTTGCTGAGTTCCAACAGAACGCTGCAATTAAAGAGTTTCCTACAAGCGACTTCCTTTGTAAATCGGTGATTTCGTTGCCAATGCACACTGAATTAACTAAAGATTTGCAGGAGTATATTGTTCATAATCTGTTATCGTTCTTGTAGAATATCCCAAATAACACAATGCGATATGAATGAAATATATTTTGCACACCCGACTGCCGTAATCGATGATGGCTGTAGTATAGGCGAAGGAACAAAGATTTGGCATTTTAGCCACATAATGACCGGTAGCGTTATGGGAAAAGGCTGTAACGTGGGGCAAAACGTGGTGGTCTCGCCCGATGTGGTTTTGGGAAACAATGTTAAGGTGCAGAACAACGTCTCCATCTATACCGGGGTGATATGCGAGGATGATGTGTTCCTGGGGCCCTCCATGGTTTTTACAAATATTGTCAATCCGCGCAGTGCTGTGGTACGAAAGGATCAGTATGTGAAGACCCTTGTGAAAAAAGGGGCTTCCATTGGCGCCAATGCTACCATCGTGTGCGGTATTACCCTGGGTGAGTACTGTTTTATTGGGGCGGGTGCCGTGGTAACCAAGGACGTTAAGCCCTATTCGCTGGTGGTTGGCAATCCGGCCAGGCATGTGGGCTGGATGAGCCGCTTTGGGCACCGACTCCATTTCGATGACCAGGGAATGGCCACATGCCCGGAAGGTGGTGATAAATATAAGCTTCAAAATGGCTCAGTTTCAATAGTATTATAACTTAAACCAATATGTCGAAAAATTTTTGTTTGATTGGTTCTGCCGGATTCATTGCCCCAAGGCATTTAAAGGCCATTAAGGAAACCGGAAATAACCTGTGGGCAACGCTTGACAAGCACGATTGCGTGGGGATTATGGACAGCTACTTTCCCGATGCCGACTTTTTCATTGAGTACGAACGCTTTGACAGGCATATAGATAAATTGAAACGCACGGGCATCCAAATGGATTATGTTAGCATTTGCACTCCCAACTACCTGCACGATTCGCACATTCGCTTTGCCCTGAGGCATGGTGCCGATGCCATTTGCGAAAAACCCATTGTGCTGAATCCATGGAATGTTGATGCGCTTGCCGAGATTGAGGCCGAAACGGGCAGGAGGATTTACACCATTCTGCAGCTTAGGCATCATCCCTCCATCGTTGCCTTAAAGGAAAAAATTGCCAATGCCCCCAAGGATAAGGTTTTTGATATTGATTTAACTTACATCACCAGCAGGGGACGTTGGTACTACATATCGTGGAAGGGCGATATCCAGAAATCGGGAGGCGTGGCTACCAACATTGGCGTTCATTTTTTCGACATGCTTTCGTGGATATTTGGGGATGTGAAAGAGAACATGGTTAACGTATCGCTGCACAATAAAGCGGCAGGGTGCCTCATACTTAACAGGGCCAGGGTAAGGTGGTTCCTCAGCCTCGATTACAACGATATTCCCGAAGGCATAAAAGCTAAAGGGCAACGAACCTACCGCTCCATTACCATTGAGGGCGATGAGCTGGAGTTCAGCGACGGCTTTACCGATTTGCATACCGTTAGCTATCAGGAGATACTTGCCGGCAGGGGCTATGGTCTGTCCGATGCCCGTTCGTCCATTCAAATGGTACACCATATTCGCAACGCTCAACCCATAGGGTTGAGGGGTGAATACCATCCTTTCTGTAAGAAAATCAACATCAACAAATAAAACCAGTATGCTCGAATCGTTAATTGCCAAAAGGGAGAAATTGGCTGTCATTGGCCTTGGATACGTGGGATTACCCATAGCAGTTGAATTTGCTAAGAAAATATCGGTTATAGGTTTTGACATCAATGCCAAAAGGGTAGAGATGATTAAAAAGGGTATTGATCCCAGTCGCGAGCTGGAGCCTGAGGCATTCCAGGGTTGCGACATTGAGTTTACAGCAAATCCTGATGATCTGCGAAAGGCAAGATTCTTCGTAGTGGCAGTACCTACTCCCATCGATGAATACCGATTGCCCGATTTACAGCCACTGCTCTCGGCAACCGAATTGGTGGGCAAGGCGCTGAAAAAGGGCGATTATGTTGTGTATGAATCCACAGTTTATCCGAGTTGTACCGAGAATGAGTGTGTTCCCATTCTTGAACGGATGTCGGGTTTGGAGTACATCAACGATTTTAAAGTTGGGTTTTCGCCCGAGCGCATTAACCCCGGGGATAAAGAGCATACTCTCACCAAAATTGTCAAGGTAACCTCAGGCTGCGACGAGGAGTCGGCAGAGGTCATTGCCCGTACGTACGAGCTGATTATTAAGGCGGGTGTGCATCGTGCCAGTTCAATCATGGTTGCCGAGGCGGCAAAGATTATTGAGAATACCCAGCGCGACATCAACATAGCCTTTATGAATGAGCTTTCGCTCATTTTCAACATGTTGAATATAAATACATACGAGGTACTTGAGGCTGCCGGAACCAAGTGGAATTTCCTGAAATTCTTCCCCGGCCTGGTAGGCGGGCATTGCATTGGCGTTGACCCTTACTATCTGGTATATAAGGCTAAAGAGTTGGGGTATCACCCGCAAATAATTAGCTCGGGTCGTTCAATAAACGACTCCATGGGCGGCTATGTGGCTGAGCAGATAGTTAAGATGGTCATATCACAGGATAAGCATGTACCAAAATCAAGAGTACTCATCATGGGCGTGACCTTCAAGGAGAATGTGAGCGACATCCGCAACACCAAGGTAGTTGATATAATATCGGAGTTGCAGTCGTTTGGAATCACTCAAATCGATGTGATTGACCCCTGTGCCGATACCCATGAGGTGAACCATGAGTATGGGTTTCACTTAGCCGATAAACCTCAGGGTAAGTACGACGTAATTGTACTTGCTGTTAATCACAGGGAGTACCTGAATTTACCCCATTCGTTTTTTAAGGAGATAGTTGACGATGAGGTTATCTTTGTGGATATTAAGGGTGTATATCGTAAGAAAAAACCCGATGGGCTAAAATATTGGAGTTTGTAATCTCCATAGCAAAGCCCATAGTTGTTACAATAAATTCATATTTGGATCGATGAAAGTATTGGTAACCGGAACGGCGGGATTTATTGGCTACCATTTGGCAAACCGCCTGTTGAACAGGGGCGATGAGGTTGTTGGGCTCGACAACATCAACGATTACTATGATGTAAACCTGAAATATGCCCGACTTGAAAAAGCGGGAATTTTGAGGAACAACATTGGTGAAGGGTTGACCATTCAGAGCACTATTTATCCCAACTACCGCTTTGTGAAATTGAATCTCGAGGATAGGCAGAGCATTTTTGACCTTTTTCAACGCGAGAAATTCGACCGGGTTTGCCACCTTGCAGCCCAGGCCGGGGTTAGGTATAGCCTTCAGAATCCGTTAACCTATATGGATAGTAACATTGTGGGCTTTTTGAATATCTTAGAGGCATGCAGGTATCATCCCGTTGAGCATCTGGCTTATGCCAGCAGTTCGAGCGTATATGGCCTCAATCGCGAGATGCCATTCTCCACCCACCATAATGTTGATCACCCAATCAGCCTTTACGCTGCCAGTAAGAAAAGCAATGAGTTGATGGCTCATACCTATAGCTACCTCTTTAAGATTCCCACCACAGGGCTAAGGTTTTTCACTGTGTATGGCCCATGGGGTAGGCCCGATATGGCTTTATTCCTGTTTACAAAAGCCATTCTCAATGGCAAGCCCATTGAGGTTTACAACAATGGTAATATGCAACGCGATTTTACCTACATCGATGATATTGTGGAGGGTGTAGTAAGGGTGATCGATAATTCCCCATCGGGGGATGCAGATTGGAGTGGCGCCAAACCAAACCCTTCCACATCGGTTGCTCCCTATCGGATTTACAATATTGGCAACAGCAATCCGGTTCAACTCATGGATTTCATTGAGGCCATTGAACATGAAACCGGAAAAAAGGCTGAAAAAGTATTCATGCCCATTCAACCCGGCGATGTTCCTGCCACCTGGGCCAATGTTGATGACCTTGAAGCTGATTTGGGTTACAAACCAAATACTTCCATACGCCAGGGTGTGAAGGAGTTCGTCCGTTGGTATAGGCAGCACTACGATGTCTAATGCCAATTGGCAACTGAATTTGTAAAATAGTCCTGACTATTCGCCTGTGGTTAGATAATCAACAAGCTGAAAAGTCTTCTCGCAAAGCATCTCCGAAGCCAAATGCAGGTTTTTGAGGAATTCTTCCTCAGTGGGTTCGTTGCCATCAATCAAATCGGTGATTGCTTTAATGGCAATGAAAGGGATGTTGTACAGTTGGGCTACCCATGCAACCGATGCTGCTTCCATGTCTTTTACAATACCACCATAGCTATCCATGATTTCTAAGTCGTGGGGGGTATAGTCCAGAGAACTACCCGATGTAACCACTCCGGTTTTTAAGTTCAGTTTTTCAGCAATTATATCGCTTTGATAGGTGGGGTAATGGCCAATGCCATACTCCTTAAATCCGGGCAGGTTTATGCGACGATCGTGATAACATACCTGTGGATGGCCTAAATAAACATCGCCAACCGATGCATTGGCTTTAATAAAACCACCGGTAGTCCCGGGGTTTATAATAATATCGGGCGAAAGAGTTTCTATAGCCAAATGGGTGCTCAATACGGCAGGCTGCGTGCCAATGTGATCAACCTTGAACCGGGTGCACTCCCCCGAAGTAATCAGGTTAATCACCGATTTTTTGTGCTTCCCTACGTAAAGCATCATGGGTAGTCTGGGATTCAAGGGGCCCTTCCACGAGAGGTTGAAACGCTTAATCACCGGCCTTGCCTCTGCATCCATGGCCATGATTAGTGCTAACTTTTTAAAATACATTCGATTGTATATTAATTGTTCAAATATTTTTTTAAGCAGGTTATAAATATATGGAAAAGCCTTGACAAATCCTGTAAATTGAATGCCGTCAGAAATATAAAAAACTGTCAACCAAGAGGCAGGCAGGTATCGAAGTTTTGAGTTAAAAAAAATCAGCCAAAGGCAATGCCATTTTTAAGAACATTTACTAACTTTAAAAAGTTTTAATTGAGAAACTCATTCTTATCATGGATCTCAAGGTTGGATCTCAGGATCATCGACAAAGTGAATTTTACTCTTATAGATACACCACCCGTTTTCAGGTAGGCGAACTGGTTGAGATTAAGTTAGGGGCTGAACTGGAACAGGCGCGATTTCAGGCAAGGAAGAGTTTTCCCGAGGTACTTAACGAGTATTGGTGGCTCAAACCGTCCGACGTTTCCTCCCTGCGGAACATGCCTTTAAAAATATCCGATATTTTTTTCTATCACGGCGGTATTCCCGTACTTGTACTTGTCACTGCCAATGGTACTTTGACCCGAAAAGCCCAGATTTTCATAAAAAAGAAAGATGAGCCTAAGATTAGCATAGAGCCCGAAATATTGCAAACCATTGAATCGCTTGATGCCAAGGAGTTAAGCAAAATGCTTCAGGATCAAAACCTGCAAATACGCATAAAGGCGATTGAATTGTTAACGCAAAAGTTCCCTGAGTACACCCCAAAGGATGTTGATCTTCGGATAAACTATGAAATACTTAAGGGGAATATTGAAAATCTGGTTTCTTTCGGCACCGATGCCGTGGATGCCTTGGTGGAGCGTTTCTTTATTACCACAAGTGCCAAGGAAATTGTTCGGATACTCGATACCATTATATCCATAGGCCCCGATGCAATCCCAATACTCGACGATATTAAGGAATACCTTTCCGTAATGGCAAGTCCTTTCTACGCGAAACGGATAAAATGGACCATAGATCAACTCCGGAAGTTGAAAGTGGACGATAAAAAGGGCAAACGATAGTTGATAAAAAGAACCTCCTTCTAACTATCCACATTCCTATTAATGTAGTATTCATAGTCAACGAGTTTTGGCAAATACTTAAATACTCCCCTTCTTTAGACAACTTTATTGCAAAAATAAGCTGGATTTTCCTTTCCGCCCAATTGGGCGGAAAGGAAAATCTAAGCGGCCGCCCGGTACACCTTTTCTGGTCTTTTATAGCCCAATGACTGGTG
>JAKQEF010000189.1 GCA_029558675.1 Bacteroidota bacterium
AAATCGGCGCAGGCCTTGGGCTTATTCCCCGAACGAAGGTGTGCCATACCCCTGTTGTAGTAGCCCATAGCGTTCTCGGGGTCCAAATCCAGCGATTTATTGTAATCCTGTATGGCATCATCAAAATTACCCATTCTGTAATTTATGAATGCCCTGTAGTTCAGGGCAGATGTGCTTCTGGGGTTAATGTTCAATGCCTCCGTAAAATCATCCATGGCGCTTGAAAAATTTTCGTCCTTCAGGTGGGCAGCCCCCCTGTTGATATGGATTGAAACAGCAATTGGGCCCGAAGCCAGTTCAAGCGCCTTGTCAAAATCGGCAATGGCCTTACGTGGTTGACCCTTTAAGTTGTTCAGAATCCCACGACGCATGTGGAACTCAGCGCTTCCGGGGTAATCCTTCAGGGCTATATCGATATAGCGTTGAGCCTCTTTAAAATTTTCGGTTAGGGTATGCGCCCTGATGATGCCGCTAAGGGCAGCTGTATCCCGTGGATTTTCTTTCAAAGCCATGGAAAAATCGTTGACGGCAGCCGAAAAATTCTTCGACTCAAGGTTCTGATAACCCGAAGCGATAAGCCCATCCGATTGAGCAACCGATATGCGAGGCAAATATATAGCAAAGACTATGAGGTATATGGTTAGCGTTCTCATGTTAGCCAATATGTTCGAAATATAGCATAATTCTTATTATGTAGCAAACGAAGCTTCAAGTTTAGTCCTGTTCAGTAGTGCCCGTCCAAGGGTTATCTCATCGGTGTACTCCAAATCATCGCCAATGGCAACTCCCCTTGCTATAGCCGTTATCTCAATATCGAAATTTTTAATCTTCTTGTACAGATAAAAAATGGTTGTGTCGCCTTCCATGGTGGCACTTAAGGCCATTATAACCTCTTTAACGGAACCTTGGGCAATTTTGTTTATCAAACCCTCGATGTTCAGATCAGCCGGGCCAATCCCATTCATAGGATTGATTAAGCCGCCCAAAACGAAATAGAGCCCATTGTACTGATTGGTTGATTCCAAGGACATTACATCTTTAATGTTCTCAACTATGCAAAGGAGAGATGAATCCCTGCGAGGATTGGCACAAATGCTACAAATCTCGGTGTCGGAAATGTTCATACACTCCTTGCAGTATTTTACATTCTGCTTGAGCTCTTTCAAGGCATCGGAGAACGATTCTACTTCGTTCGTGGGCTGTTTAAGGAGATGCAGCACAAGCCGCAGGGCTGTTTTCCTGCCAATGCCGGGTAACTTGGCAAATTCATCAACCGCATTCTCAAGAAGTTTCGAAGGGTAGCTATGGATGTGCATAATACTCTTTTACGAACTACTGCAAATCTACAAATTATCAACCAAAAGCGGTTGAAAGAAAAAATTTTTTATTTCACCTTTTTTCCATAGCATTGCACGGTTATTTTCGGAGCAGGTTTTACTAATCATTAATAGCATTGGAACTTGCCTGGGGATATGAAAGAATATTTGCATGGAGCCTATTTGGGTGATTCTTATCATCGTTTTATACTTTGGTGTGCTGATAGCCATTGGTGCCTATACTGGCCGTAATGCCAACAATGAGGCTTTTTTCTTGGGCAATCGGCGTTCGCCCTGGTACATAGTGGCCTTTGGCATGCTGGGAGCCTCGCTTTCGGGGGTAACATTTATCTCCGTTCCGGGTATGGTGGGTGCCAGTCAATTCTCATACCTGCAGCTTGTGCTGGGTTACCTGTTAGGCTATTATGTGATTGCCAATGTTCTGTTGCCATTGTATTACAGGCTAAACCTAACATCTATTTACACCTATCTCGATGGTCGTTTTGGGTTCTTCAGTTATAAAACCGGATCGGTATTCTTCCTGATTTCAAGGCTTGTGGGTTCTTCGTTCCGGCTTTATTTAGTGGCTGCCGTGCTGCAAGTCAATGTTTTCAATGCATGGAATGTTCCATTCTGGGTAACAGTAGTGATTACCATTGTACTGATTTGGATTTATACCAACAGAGGAGGCATCAAGACAATAATTTGGACCGATACACTGCAAACAGCAGTGATGCTGGCAACAGTAATCCTTTGTATTTTCTTTATCGCCAAGCAAATGGACCTGTCGTTCGCCCAGATGGTTCAGACCATTCGCGATAGCGAGTATAGCCGTACCTGGTTTTTCGATGATTGGAACGATAAGAGACACTTTGTGAAACAGTTTTTTAGCGGGGTGTTCATTACCATTGTGATGACCGGGCTGGACCAGGATATGATGCAAAAAAACCTGAGCTGCCGGAACCTTGGCGATGCCAAAAAGAACATGTACTGGTACGGATTTGCCTTCCTGCCGGTTAACCTTATTTTCCTCTCCCTTGGCGTATTGCTGTTTGTTTTTGCGCATAGAAACGGAATAGCCATTCCTGCCCAGAGCGATGACCTGTTCCCCATAATCGCCACGCAGGGCTATCTTCCCAAGGTGGTTAGCGTGCTATTCATTATCGGCATCATTGCGGCTGCATATTCAAGTGCCGATTCGGCGCTGACTGCTCTAACCACTTCGTTTACTGTAGATATTCTTAACCTAAAGGGGAGGAGCGAGAATGAGCAAAAAACGGTGCGCCGTCGGGTTCATATTGCATTTTCGGTACTTAGCGCACTGGTCATCATAGTTTTTAGAGCGGTAAACGACCAAAGCGTTATTAATTCTATTTTCACCGTGGCAGGATACACCTATGGGCCGCTACTTGGCCTGTACGCATTCGGACTATTTACTAAATTGGATGTGAAAGACAGGTGGGTCCCGCTTATAGCGATTCTATCGCCCATTATCTGCTATTTCCTCTCGAAGTATTCTCAAGAAATATTCAACGGCTATAGGTTTGGCTTTGAACTGTTGATGGTAAATGGTTTCTTTACCTTTATGGGTTTGCTTGCAGTTAGCAAACGGAACAGGAGGGTGCTTCATTCGTAATCAATACCTTTTTTGAATTTCCATTTTAGGTCATTAATTGTGCAGAAACAGCGTTTGCCTATCGTTCAACTCAATGACTACTAGGTTGATTTATTCATTATTTTTAAGAAGCATAATTCTCAAAAATAGTTTACATGGGCAACCCCAGCCATTAGTCCTGTTCAATGGAGTGTCTATGTTGTCGTATCTATTTAAAAATGAAAAATATCCTGTATGTGAAAATACATTTGATTAAAAGAGAATCATAATGGAAATTTGTACGTATATTTGCGCCCTTGCACCAACGGGACTATTGGTCAAAGACAAACCAACGCTGATTAAATGGTAACATACAGTAGTTTAACTCTAAAAGACATACTGAATCGTTCGCGTGTGCAGTATGCCGACCTGCCCTCATTATCTTTTGCTGGCGGGAAGACTATAACCTATAACGACCTTTCGATTCATATTACCAACACCTCGGGGTTGCTGATTTCGTTGGGTATTGAGAAAGGTGACAGGGTTGCTTTACTGGGCGAAAATAGCCCCAGCTGGGGCATAGCATATTTTGCCATTGCCTGTATTGGTGCAGTGGTAGTTCCCATTTTACCCGATTTTTCGGTTGCCGAAGTTCAGCGGATCATAGAGCATAGCGGGGCAAAAGCCATTTTCGTTTCGTCGAAGTTATACCAAAAGATTGAAAATGTTAGTAGGGTAGGTCCCCCTGATGTGATTTTACTAAACAACTTTCAAGTTGTAATGCCGGGCGAAAAGGTGGAAGAATTGGCTGTTGACTACACATTACCTGATCCTATTGCCAACATTGAGTTTTCAGGCTTTTACTACCCGGAACCCAAGGAGGAAGACCTGTTGGCTATACTTTACACCTCGGGAACAACAGGAAATCCTAAAGGGGTAATGCTGACCCATAAAAATATCATCTCAAACTGTCTATCCACTTTTCAAATTCAGAATATTAATTCCAACGATAGGCTGGTTAGCGTTTTACCGCTTTCACACACCTACGAGTGTACCATTGGTTTTATCATGCCCTTGATGAAAGGGGCATCGGTTTACTATTTACAAAAACCGCCAACTGCAGCGGTAATAATTCCTGCTCTTCAGATGATAAAACCGACCATGATGCTGGTTGTGCCTTTAGTAATTGAAAAGATATTCAGGGCGAAAATATTGCCACAGCTAACATCGTCGAAATTGAAAGCGAAGCTTTATCAGAACCCCTTTTTTAGGAAATTGCTACACAAAGTGGCTGCCCGTAAACTGCTTAAAACTTTTGGAGGAAAGTTGCATTTCTTTGGGGTTGGTGGATCTAAGTTATCGTACGATGTTGAGCGATTCCTATTTGAAGGGGGCTTCCCGTATGCCATTGGCTACGGCATGACCGAGGCTTCCCCACTTATTTCGGGATGTGCCCCATCGTTGGTTAAGTTCCGTTGTGCTGGCTTTTCGATTCCGGGGCAGGAGGTAAGAATAAATGACCCCAATCCTGCCACAGGCGAAGGAGAAGTGTGGGTTCGAGGTGCCAATGTTATGTTGGGGTACTACAACGATGAACAGGCAACTAAAAAGGTGCTTACTGAAGATGGATGGCTGAAGAGCGGGGATTTGGGTATTCTACACCCCAATGGCTTTATAGAGTTGAAAGGCAGGCTGAAAAATATGATAGTGGGCCCCAGTGGCGAGAATATCTATCCTGAGGATATAGAGGAGGTGATAAATACCCACGCCATGGTACTCGAATCCGTGGTTTACGAAATGCGAGGGAAACTGATTGCAAAGGTTCAGCTTAACCGTGAGGAGTTACAGGCTAAGTACGACATGTTGAAGGAAACGGCATTCAATATACAGCAGATGATAGATGAACGAATTCAGGAGATAATGAAGGAAATTCAAGAGTATGTCAACTCAAGGGTGTCTACCTTTCCCAGGCTTCATCTTGTGATTGAGCAGGTTGAGCCTTTTGAGAAAACGCCCACCCAAAAGATTAAAAGGTATTTTTATACTTCAAATTAAAAGAGGAGAGAACGACAATCTTATTTGCAGTTCAGAAAGGGGAGGCCATGAGCCTCTTTTTTTATAATTGTGCAACCAGCCCCTACTATAAAGAATCAACAATGGTGTCGAGTTTCACGCCCCTTGATCCCTTTATAAAAATGAACCTATTGATTAGAGGGTTTCCTTTTAGGTATTTCAGAAAATCGTTCGCTGCAATGAACCATAAGTGGTTAGTCTGATTTGCCATGAACTTTTCTCCAATAAAAATTAGCTGCTCAAAACCCATTTGCTCTGCCATAGCTGTAATTCTACCATGTTCCTCTTCTGAATATTTTCCCAATTCAAGCATTTCGCCCAGGATGGCTACCTTGGTAAGTGCATGAGGAATTTGCGAAAAGTTTTCGAGAGCGCTCTTCATGCTGCTGGGATTTGCGTTGTATGCATCCACTAAAAGGGTATTCGTTTTGGTGATGACAATTTGCGACCGGCTATTGGAAGGCACATAACTTTCGATGCTATGGATGGCCTTTTCCCTATCAACCCCGAAATGAATTCCTATGCACAAAGCGGCCAGAATATTCTCAATGTTATACTCACCGGCCAGTTGGGTATTGACTTCGATGGCATTACTGTCAGGAAAAGAAAGGTTGAAGGTCAATCTGCCGTTTTTCGATGTGATGCCGGCCACACGACTAATAGATCGTCCGTAGGAAATAGACCTATTCCCTAACGGGAATGATGAAAGCAGTTCTGTTAATACGTTATTGTCAATATCGTAAAACACACTGCCGCCATTTCTTGAAAGAAAGCTGAAAAGTTCGCCTTTTGCCCTTTTCACCCCTTCAAATGAACCGAAGCCTTCGAGGTGTGCTTTACCTATGTTAGTGATAATCCCATGCGTTGGCCTTGCAATTTGGCATAGCATGCCAATCTCACCCTCGTGGTTGGCCCCCATCTCAACAACGGCCATTGCAGCATCCAAAGGGATTGAGAGGATGGTCAGTGGTACTCCGATGTGATTATTGAGATTACCCTGCGTAGCATAGGTTTTATACTTTCCGCTCAGAACTCTGGCAGTAAGTTCTTTAGTGGTGGTTTTGCCATTGCTTCCGGTAAGTGCAATAATGGGAATGCCAAGTTTTGACCTGTGATAAGACGCCAACTCCTGTAAAAATTGTAGAACGTTTTCAACCAAAAGAATTTTGGCACTTGATTCAATGGAGGGATCATCTACAATTGCCATGAAAGCACCCTTCTCAATGGCATTTAAAGCGAACTTGTTCCCGTCAAAATTTTCTCCTTTTAGAGCAAAAAATAAATCGCCTTCCTTTACCAACCGGCTATCGGTTGAGATTGTATGTTTGTTTTCGATAAGGGGGTAAATAATTTCAATGGGATTCATTGTATCAAAAAGTTCGTCATTGAAAAAAAAAGACCTCATTATGTTAGTAATGAGGTCTTAATGTATTTATGGTGAATCTATCTTCTTTTACCAGTTGTTTGCGAACCAACGGCCTCCATAGCGCAGCGGAATCCAAGATCGCTTTGCGATGAGGCTTCGTCGAGGAATCTACGGGTTCCCGGGCTAAGCCAGTATGCACGATCCTTCCATGAGCCGCCTTTGTAAACACGAACCCTGTCGTTGATCAGTGTAGTCATCCCATCATTGGGTCTATCCTGCCTTGTAGTTTGTCCCTGATAGTACATCTTGTCAGATGTGCTGCCAAAACCTTCAACATCTTCCCAATCCAAAATGCTGGAAGCCACGTCGCCATCCAAGTGGTTGATGTAGTATGCCTTGTTGTAGTTTCTGCGGTTAGCGGCATTCTCCGGTGTAACATCCCTGTAGCGAATTCTTCCGAGGCTGTCAACGTTTTTAACCGATCCGTCGGGATTTAGGTCTAACTCTTTGAAAACGTTACCGCGGAAAGGTCTAAACTCGTCCATATCCTGAAATGTCATTGGACGGTAAACGTCTAAAACCCATTCGCTAACATTGCCTGCCATGCAGTATAAACCAAAGTCGTTGGGCCAATAAGACTTAACCGGACCAGGAATCAACTCTTTGTCATTCAGGTTCCCGGCAACACCCATGTAGTCGCCCCTTCCCCTAACAAAGTTGGCCATAATTTCGCCTCTGTTTCTGGAACTGCTGTTGCGGACGTTATGACCGTTCCAGGGGTAAATCCTTCTTTCAACAATTCGCTCATCATATGTATTGCCAATCAAACCCGAAGCAGCAAATTCCCATTCAGCTTCGGTGGGAAGACGGTATTTCGGGAGAAGTATGCCGTCTTCGAAGGAAATTTGGCGCCCCTGTTCTTCGCCGGGTTTCAGGCTGGGCTTGGTATTCCTAACAGAAGCTTCGTATTTGCCGAGAAGATAGGCATCCGTATTAAAGTTCTCGTGGTCTTTTTGCTGCAAATCCAAGTTAATCCAACCACCCTTTACTAACAGCATTTCATTTACCCTATCGCTACGCCAGAGGCAATAATCGCTAGCCTTCAGCCAGCTAACTCCAACAACAGGGTGGTCATTGTAGGCAGGATGCCTGAAGTAGTTGGTTACATAAGGATCGTTGAATCCCATTGGGCTACGCCATACCAGCGTATCGGGGAGTGCATTTTTATAAACCTGAGGGTATGCAACGTAAACTCTGCGTAACCAGAATAGGTACTCTCTGTAGTCAACGTTTTTCACTTCGGTTTCATCCATGTAAAACGATGCAACCGTAACTCTTCGTGGTGTCGAGTTCCAGTCGTACATGACGTCTTGCTCAACTCTACCCATGATAAAAGTACCGCCCTCGACAAAAACCAATCCCGGGCCGGTTTTGGGAGTGTAGTCCATGACAACTTCGAATCCACCAGAGTTAGGATCGTTGTACCTCCAGCCGGTAGTTGACGATTCTCCTGATTTACTACCGAACATTTTGCATGATGATAGCCCTGCTACACCTGCCATTAGAAAAAATAAATAACTGTATTTCAATTTCATGATGGATGGTTTTTTCCCTTTTGGTTCAAAATATTTGCAACTTCAAATATAGTAAAATATAATTAAGTCAATGCTAACAGAACGAAAAAACTATATTTTCGGACTTTTAATGTAACGAATTTTTTTTCTTACAATTGTCTTATACTTAAAATTCTTTCCAAAGGTTACCTCGTGAGTAGAAGTATTTAATCCGCGGAACCCTCCCCTGATAATGCTAAAATCGTAACTATACCCAACGGAGTACTCATCATTGTGGTATCCGGCAAGGAAAACGAAGGTATGACTGGCCAAAGACAGGTTCTCTCTAACCCACAGGCCAACCGTGAAAAAATGGTTGGACAGGTAGAGTCCAAGGTTTATTTGACGAAAGTCTTGCTGTTGTAGATAAATAATATTGGGCGATAGGTATAAATTTTTCCGAAAAAGGTACCTTTTGTACAAATTAATATCGCATCCGAAGTGTGCTGAGTACTTACGGGGCAAAACTACCCGTTGCCGTCCAAACTTTGACTCAACGGGCTCTGC
This sequence comes from Bacteroidota bacterium, assembly GCA_029558675.1. Lineage (GTDB taxonomy): Bacteria > Bacteroidota > Bacteroidia > Bacteroidales > Tenuifilaceae > MWFE01. The sequence goes on from JAKQEF010000189.1 coordinate 8,470, forward strand.
AAGATGATGTACCGATATGCCCCCGTAAAAAATATCCCACTCGGCAGCAACGCCTGTAGCAAAGTCGGGGACGAATCGGGTGGTTCCTGCAAAACCCGGAGATCCTACAACCTCACCGTTTGGATCGACCATGTCGGGGAAAACCAAAACGCTTGCGTTTTGCGATTTTAAAATACCACCGGCCTGAATCCCCCCCCTGATTAGCAAATCGTAGGTTACTTGAAAGGCGTATGAGTATATTATATCTGCCGCTAACCGGTTTAAAGCCCCTTGGCCCTGACGGTCGTTGACAATATTGATTCCTAAACCGCTATTGGCATTAATGAAGTACCTGTCAAAACTGACTCCGTAGGTAGTGTATGGCGAACGAGTGGTTAGCCACTGATTACGGTACACCAGCCGTGAGCGCATGTAGAAAGGGTTGCCCACGTAAGCCGGGTTAAGATAAAGCTGATTGGAATATACCTGTGAAAATCCGGGGTCTTGAGCATTGGCAATACCAGTATTAATTAAAAACGCAATGATAACAAATACAATTTGGTTTCGTCTAACCATATCGCTTAAGGAATGAGTAATCTGTATTCGTTGTTTAAAAACTCAAAATTATCAAAATTATCAAAATATGAAGACCCAAAGGCATACAAAAGTTCTAAAGATTACATATATTTAACCTGATTGGTGCAAATAAATTGCCTTAAGGGTAAATGATCTATAGAAAATGCAACCATGTGAAGCATGAAAAATTTGAATTGCAGGTGGGTGTTTAATGCTTTCTTAAAGTCTTTTCAAAAATAGTCCCCTTTCCTTCGTTGAACATTTTATCGACTTCTCTAACATTTATAAAGCCTTTTTCGTCAAGCAGTTTGACAAGCATCTTGTTGTGTGAAGGGATAATTCCTCTGATAGTTTTTGCTCCTTTTTTAGTGGCCTCGACAATGGCAAAATCAATCAAGGTCTTGGCAAAACCGCGACGCTGGTAATGGGGGAATATGGCCAATCGATCTATGTTAATAATGCTTGTGTCGGAACTATCGGGTCTAAGGCTTATGGTACCAACAGGAACTTTTTTTATGAACGCCAGGTAAACATATTTTTTGGATATATCATTTGCAATATCTTCATAGCTCGAATGGGCAAACTCCCAGCACTGAAAGCCACTTTCAATGAATTGTTGGGAGCATTCCCTGAAAATATAGGAAACCTCAATAAGATTATGCTCATTGGCCAGTTTGATCTCCATAGTGTTTGCAAAAAAAAGTAACGAAAGTTAAACAAATATATAAAACATTATTCAATTAATGCTCCGAATACCTTTTTTCCCTTAATAAAAGTCAACTGTACGTTTATGTATGGCACACGCTCAATGGGTTCGGCCATTATATCATCCTCCATAACAACGAAATCGGCATTTTTTCCGGGCTCCAGACTTCCCTTTGCCAGCTCTTCGAACGATGCTTTGGCTGCCCAAATGGTCATGGCTTTAAGTGCTTGTTCGCGTGATAAAGCATTTTCGGTTTGGAACCCCTTGTCGGGGAAACCTTCCAGATTCTTACGGGCAACGCCAGCATAAAAGCCATAAAGCGGATTGATATGTTCAATGGGGAAATCACTGCCGTTGGGCAGCCAACCATTCTGATTGAGAAGATCACGGTAGATGTAAGCATTTTTTATTCTTTTGCCCAACCTGTCGGCAGCCCAAATCATGTCGGAAGTGGCATGGGTGGTTTGCACCGATGGGATGATATTTAGGCGGCCAAATCGGGGTAAGTCATCAGGGTGAACGATTTGGGCATGCTCAATTCTCCAACGCAGGTCGTTCCCCGGGGTAAGGAATTGCTCGTAAATATCAAGCATGAGCCTCACTGCAGCATCGCCAATGCAGTGTGTGGCAACCTGGTATCCGGCATCGAAAGCCTTTTGGCAAATCTCGGTTAACCGTTGGCGGGTTTCAACCTGAAGCCCTCGGGTTCCCTTGGCGTCGCTGTAGGGTTCAAGGAGAAGGGCACCCCTGGAGCCAAGGGCTCCATCGGCAAAAAGTTTGATGGTTCGCACGGTGAGGTAGGGTGTTGAATGGATGCCATTTTGCACAAAGTGATCGAAGTCCTCATCGGTTGGGGCAAGCATTGCGTTGATTTGCATTTGTAAATCACCCCTTCGTTGCATTTCATCAATGAGTAGCACATCGTTTAAATCCAATCCTGCATCTGAAACCGAGGTGAGTCCCACGGCAAAGCAATTGCGCTGTGCAGTCAACAGGGCAGTTTCCTTTTCGTTTAGTGTAGCCTCGGGCACAATTCTGCGCACAAGGTCAATGGCATTGTCAATAAGCACTCCTGTAAGTTTGCCATTCGCTTTCATCACCGTGCCTCCCGTCACCACGGTATCGGGGCTAAAACCGGCCATTTCCAGCGCCTTGGTGTTGGCTATGGCAGCATGCCCATCGATGCGTGTTATCAGCACCGGAATATCAGGAAAAGCCTTGTCTAACAGTTCGTTTGTGGGAAATTCCTTCACGTCCCACTCGTTTTGGTTCCATCCCCGCCCCAAAACCCATTGCGACGGAAAGTTTTGGTGGTGCTCCACCAATTTTTCCACCACTCCTTGCCACGACCCAATACCTGAAAGCGAAGCGTTGCGTAAACTTAATCCGTAGCCGAGAAAATGACAGTGAGCATCGATAAATCCGGGGTAAACAGGTTTTCCTTCCAATCGGTAAATACTCTTTGAAGTATAGCTCTTTTCAATCTCTTCGTCTGTCCCCAGCGCAACAATTTTTCCGTTGTCAACAGCCATGCTTTGGTATATGGAGAAGGCACTGTCAACACTGTATATCCTGGCATTTTTAACTATCAGATCAACTTTTTGTTTACTGTTACACGACATGATGAATGGAATTACTGTGAGTACAATGGGTAGGAGTTTTGCTCCGTTAACCATAGGAGTTGTTGTTTTTAGTTTGAAGTACAAATATATTCCTATTTTTTATTTGGTTGCTAATGTTTTGCAATATAATTGTTTAGGTTGTTTTGTAAGCGATAAAACGTTTTGTGCCAACAAAATACACCTAATTCAAAGTTCTTTGTGTGTTTTCGCATCGGGCGGTATGATTTACTAAATTTGCAGGTTCGATTGAAAATGGAAAAGCATCATCAAAATATTCAGCTGCTGGCCGAAGCCCCCATTCGTAAAGTGCTTTGGAAATTTTTTCTGCCTGCCTTTACTGGAGTGGTTGTCAATTCGCTTTACAATATTGTGGATAGGATTTTTGTGGGGCAGGGGGTTGGTGTTTTGGCACTCACGGGGTTGAGTGTGGTTTTTCCCATCATGATCATCATGATGGCGTTTGGAATGCTTATCGGCATGGGTTCGGGGGTGCGTATTTCCATTTTCCTTGGGAAAAAGGATTTTGCCAGCGCTGAGAAGGTCCTTGGCAACGCCTTTAGTCTGATGATTATAACTTCTATCGTGCTCACTATTGTTGGTTTTATCATTAAAGAGCCCTTGCTGAGGTTATTCGGAGCCAGCGACGATACTATTGGCTACGCCGATGAATATCTGAACATTATACTGTTTGGAACCATGTTTCACATGGTGGGGTTCTCCATGAACAACATGATACGGGCGGAGGGGAATGCACGCATTGCCATGTTTTCCATGCTCATCAGTGCGGGTACTAACATTGTGTTAGACCCCATTTTCATCTTTGTCTTTGGAATGGGGGTTCAAGGAGTAGCCTGGGCTACAATCATAGCCAATTTCATCCTCTGCGTATGGGTTATCAACCACTTCAGGTCTAAATATTCTGTAATCAAGCTGCGAGCGTCTAACTTCTGGGTCAACCGATCGATAGTTATCTCAATAGTAACCATCGGATTTTCACCTTTTGCCATGCAGTTCGCTGCCAGTTTTGTTCAGGGGCTGTTTAACATTCAGCTGATTAAGCATGGAGGCGATCTGGCCGTGGGGGCCATGGGAATAATCAACAGCGTTTCCACGCTGGTAGTTATGTCCATCATTGCCATTAACATGGCGGCTCAGCCCATATACGGCTTCAACCACGGAGCCGGAAACTTTGTGAGGGTAAAGCGAACACTTTTTATCTGCCTTAAAGCTGCGGTTATTGTATCGATTGTTGGATTTGCTCTTATGGAACTATTCCCTTCGCTGGTCATAAAAATGTTTAATGCCAGGGATGCCGAATTGCTGGCCATTGGGAAAAGAGGATTGAGAATTTTTATGGCAGGTCTGCCGGTGGTAGGGTTTCAGATTATTGTGGGTAACTATTTTCAATCTACAGGGAAGGCGGCCATTTCGGCTTTGATGTCGCTACTTCGGCAGGTAATAGTACTAATCCCCATTCTAATATTCCTGCCGACCATTTGGGGTGTCAACGGGATATGGGTGTCGGCACCCATTTCAGATTTCATCGCGGGGATCATTGCATTTACTTTTATTACACGCGAGATTAGGCGGTTGAATAAGGCAATAAATCAAGGAGCAGGCTAACGGAGCGGGATTGCCAGCCTATTTTTATAAGGTAATACCACAATATTTAAGGGGTATAGCAGTTTATCAGGTTGACCGTTAACATATTTTCTTTCATGAGGAATGCCATAGTCCTGTCGAGTTTTATCATGTTCCTGTTGGCTGCATCGTGCCAAAAGGAAAACTTTTCCAACGATCCGGCGTTGAAGCTTAGCTTTAGCACCGATACGCTGATGTTCGATACAGTATTCACCACCATTGGCTCGGCCACCAGGTATTTTAAGGTGTACAACAGGAATAAAAGCGATTTGATTATCACATCGGTAAGCTTGGCTGGGGGCAACAGTTCGCCATACAGGATTAATATTGACGGCGAGCCGTCTCACCAAGCCAAAGACGTAGTGCTTAGGGCAAGGGATAGCCTGTTTGTGTTTGTTGAGGTTACGGTCGATCCCACTGATCAGAATTCGCCCATGCTCATTCCCGATTCGGTTGTTTTTGAGACCAATGGAAATTTCCAGGACGTTAAGTTGATGTCGTGGGGGCAGGATGTTCACATGTTGAGGGGGCAAATACTTTACACCAATACTGTATTCACGGCCGATAAACCATACCTGATAATAGACAGCTTGTGGGTATTGCCAGGGGTTGAACTATCCATTGATCCCGGTGCTCATATCCATTTGCATAACAATACACTGGTCCATGTGGCAGGAAGTCTTAAGGTTAATGGCCTCCCCGACGATCCCGTTATTTTTGAGGGCGATAGACTGGAGATGTTTTATCGCGATAAGGCGGGGCAGTGGGGGGGGATATGGCTGCGTGCCGGCAGCCGCGATAATCATATCAACTGGGCCGAAATAAAGAATGGCATTCTTGGCGTTGTGGTTGATACATTTTCAGTGGCGGGCATGCCAACGTTGAAAATCGAGAATACCAAGATTATCAACATGAGCTATACTGCTCTGTATGCCCGTGGGGCTATTGTGGAGGCAGGTAACTGCCTTTTTGCCAACGTGGCCTATTATCCCGTTGCTTTGACCTTAGGTGGAAGATACCGTTTTTACCATTGTACCATTGCCAACTATTGGGGGCAGTATATCAATAGAAAAGGACCGGCGCTATTCCTCAATAATTATTATGAGTATCAGTTGGAACCACCCGATGGACCATGGTATTTGGAAACGAGGGATTTGGAGGAAGCCTATTTTGCCAACTGCATAATTTACGGAACAAGGAGCAATGAACTGGAAGTGGATAATATTTACAATGGGCAGCCGGTGGACGCCCAGATGAACTATAAATTTGAAAATACCATACTCAGGGTAGATACGGGCTTCGATTTGAATGACGAAACGCGGTTTGTGAACCTGGTGACTGAGAACCCCAAATTTATTGACCCCAAAAAAAACGATTTTCAGCTCGATACCCTTAGCCCTGCTAAGGACTTTGGCCTGTACAATATTGCCATCTCTTTTCCGGTTGATCTGAACAACGTCAGCAGACTTGACGACGAAGGCCCCGACTTGGGTGCATACGAGCGGGTGGAGTAGGGCGTTTTTCAGCCTTTTTCCGGGCAGCTTAATAAAATTGTTTTTATCTTTATCCAGTCGAATAGCTATCTGTAAGCTTAAAATCTTTACAATGAAATCCGTTGGTAAACAATGGCCTATTATAGTTTTTGTTGTTATCCTGTTAGCCACTAACGGATATGTATATGGTCAGGAACGGTACAGGGTAATGTTTTACAACGTTGAAAATCTTTTCGATCCGTTTAAGGATAGCCTTACCCATGATGAGGAATATACGCCTGAGGGCGCACGATTTTGGACATGGAAGAGGATGACCGATAAGCTCAATAATATTTACAAGGTGATTGCTGCCGTGGGCGAATGGAATCCTCCGGTGCTTGTTGGTTTTAGCGAGGTTGAAAACAGGTTTGTAATGAACAGGTTGATTGAACACACACCGCTTTCGAAATTTAACTATCGCCTTGTTCATCGCGAATCACCCGACAGAAGGGGGATTGACGTCGCTCTAATTTATCGCCCTGACCGGTTTGTGGTGGAGGATGAGCGTTTTTTCAGGGTTTACTATCCCGATGACTCAACCCGTACCACGCGCGATGTGCTTTATACCTGCGGCATTCTTGATGGTATAGACACCCTGCATGTGTTTGTCAACCATTGGCCATCGAAGTATGGTGGTGCACTGGCTACGGAGCCGGGTAGAATATCGGCGGCGAAACTGGTACTTAGCAAAGTTGACTCCATTCGTATTTTTTATCCTGATGCACGCATCATCATCATGGGCGATTTTAACGATACACCCGATAGCAAACCCCTGATTGAAGGACTGGGGGCATTGCCCCCCGAAGAACCATTAAAGCCCGATGGGCTTTACAATCTACATTTACCTTACGTTGCCAGGGGGGAGGGAACCCTTAAATTTCAGGGAGCATGTGAGATTATTGACATGATGGTTGTCTCTAAAAGTTTGCTCGACAGGGAGCATGGTGTTTATACAAGCCTCGATGGTGGCAAGATATTCAGGGCCGATTTTCTGGAGGAGCCCGATGAAGCGTTTGTGGGAGTTCGCCCTTTCAGAACCTATATTGGATTTCGGTATCACGGCGGATATAGCGACCATTTTCCAATTTATATGGATTTATATCCGAACATACGGATTGAACAGAAATGATTACATTTGATTTTAACCTATGGAAAATGCCATAATCATAGTTTTTGTCGGGTTGCTGGTGTTTGCTTCCCATGTTTTTACAGGGATCTTCGAGCGGAAGCGTATCCCCGATGTGCTGCTTCTCATGCTCATCGGCCTTTTGTTAGGGCCAATCTTCGGGTTGATTACTCCGGCCGATTTTGGTATAGCTGGCCCCATGTTCACAACCATTACCCTGGTTATCATTCTTTTTGAAGGCGGACTCGCCTTGAATATTGAAACCATAAAGCAGTCAATTCGTGGTACTACGGCCCTTACCTTTACCAGCTTTTTTGTAACAGTGGTTGTGATAGGTTTGATTGCCTGGCTTGCCTTTGGCCTGTCGCTGGTAGCCGGACTTATGCTGGGCGCCATTGTAGGAGGAACCTCTTCGGCTGTAATTATCCCCATGACACAGCACCTAAAAATAAAGGATGACTCTAAAGCCATTCTGGTGCTTGAGTCGGCCATTAATGACGTATTGTGTATAGTTTTCGCTTTGGCATTGCTCGAAACATTTTTTGTGGAGGAGGTAAAAATTGGCTTGGTGGTGGGCAAAATCATCTCCTCCTTTATACTGGCAGCTATTATGGGGTGGCTTGGAGCAATGGCGTGGTCGTTCTTTCTTAATAAGATTAGAATGATACGTAACAATATGTTTACAACACCTGCATTTGTTTTTGTTATATACGGTATTGCCGAGATTCTGGGTTTTAGCGGTGCCATCTCGTCGTTGGCATTTGGCATCACCCTGGCCAATGTGGATATGTTCTACATTGGCTTTATGAAAAAGCATATAACCAAAAAATCCATTTCGCTGAACGAAACCGAAAAGATTTTTTTTAGTGAGATAGTGTTCCTGCTTAAAACATTCTTTTTCGTTTATATAGGTTTATCAATCCAATTGCAAAATGTATTGGCTATGGCTTTGGGATTATTAGTTACCATTGTCCTGTTTTGCCTCCGAATTCCCGTTGTCCGTTTTTCCATTCGTCAGGCCATTCCCACTTTCGATATGGTTATGTTCAGCGTTATGGTGCCCAAGGGTTTGGCAGCCGCAGCCCTTGCATCATTGCCCTTCCAGCGCGGTTTGGAGGGGGGAGAGTTTATTCGTGATATAACCTACGCCATTATCCTTTTCAGCATTATTTTTAGTAGCCTGCTTGTTCCGGCCGTTGAAAAGTATCCAAGATTCAGGAGTTTTTACGGGCTATTCTTGAGAACAGGCATGTTAAAAAGAAAGCAATCCAAAACTCCTGCGCCCGGCGATGACGGAAAATCCGAATAGCGCTATAGTTTTAGCATGGACTATAGAGGATTGCTATTTTGGTGCTACCCTGTAGAGTACTAAGGCAATAATGGCGTAAACAAAGCCGGGGATCCACACCGATAGCAAGGGGGGCAGATTGCCGCCAACGGCAAACATGGTGGTAAATCGCATGAACAGGATGAAACTGAAGCTTAGGGCCAATCCCAAGCCTATATGTAATCCTATACCGCCGCGAACCTTTCGGGAAGAAAGGGAAACGCCGATTAGGGTGAGTATGAATGTGGAAACGGGGTATGCCACACGGCTGTACTTTTCAATAAGGTACAAATCGACAATGTTCGACCCTTGCAATTTCTGCTCTTCGATGAAATCGTTGAGCTCAAACATATTCATGGTTTCCACTATGTTATCCCGTCTGGCAAAGTCCGAAGGGGTTAAAAAGATAGTTGTATCAATGGTTTCGCCGCTAATAAGCTCTTCACTGCCGTCGAAGTAGGTTCTTATCTGGTACGCATTGGCCGTCCATTTCTGGCTAATGGTGTCCCACTTCACAAAATCGCTTATCATTTTCGATACAAGTTTTCCATCTTCGAAACGTTCCATGGCAAATTTGTATCCGGTTTTCGAAAAGGTGTTGTAAGATTGCATGTAAACGTAAATGCCTGGTCTGACCTGACGATGGATATCCCTTTCGGTATTCTGTATGGCTTTGCGTAAGTAGTTGTTTTCAAAGTCAATTCTTGTCCGGTTGGCAGGAGGAATGACAAAACTTGAAAGGAGAAATGAAAAGGTGGCTATAAGCGCAGCCGAAATGAAGTATGGCACCAACATTCTTTTAAAGCTGATGCCACTGCTTAAAATGGCAATGATTTCGGAATTGTAAGCCATTTTAGAAGTAATAAAGATAACGGCGATAAAGGTGAATAGCGAGCTGAAGAGGTTGGCAAAATAAGGGATGAAGTTAATGTAGTATTCAAAGACAATGATTTTTAGCGGGACCCCCTTGCCCACAAAGTCGTCCATTTTCTCTGCCACATCGAAAACAACGGCGATGCCCACGATTAGAAGAATGGCGAACAGGTAGGTTCCAATGAACTTTTTGATAATGTAAATATCCAAAATTTTTAAGCCCAATCTCTTCATAGTCTAACCGTAAGCTTTTTAACCATTTGGTTTTTCCACGTTTTGAAACTGCCATCCTCAATGCGTTTTCGTGCTTCGGTAACCAACCACAGGTAGAACCCCAGATTATGAAGGCTTGCTATTTGGGGCCCAAGCATTTCGTTGGCAACGAACAGGTGCCTGAGGTACGCTTTGCAAAAGCGTTTATCAACAAAGGTTGTGCCCATGGGGTCGATGTGGGTAAAATCGAAGCTCCACTTCTTATTCCTGATGTTTATCACCCCTTCGGATGTGAACAGCATTCCGTTTCGACCGTTTCGTGTGGGCATCACACAGTCGAACATATCCACCCCTCTGTCAATCGATTCCAGAATATTCTCGGGTGTACCCACTCCCATTAAATAACGCGGTTTGCTTTCGGGCAGTATGCCGTTTACCACTTCGGTCATCCTGTACATTACATCGGTGGGCTCGCCAACCGAAAGACCACCTATGGCATACCCATCGCAGTCAATCTTGGCAATATGCTCCGCTGCTCTTTGCCTTAGATCGAGGAAAACACAACCCTGAACAATGGGGAAAAGTGATTGCTGATGCCCATACAGTGGCGAAGTTTCATTAAATCGGGCAATACACCTGTCGAGCCATTGCTCCGTGAGATCGAGCGATTTTTTGGCATACTCATAGGTGGAGTCGCCCGGAGGGCACTCGTCGAACGCCATCATAATATCGGCTCCGATGATACGCTGTATATCAATAACGCTTTCGGGGCTAAAAAGGTGTTTCGATCCGTCAATGTGCGATTGGAATTGTGCCCCCTCGGGTTTAAGCTTACGATTGTGGGCCAGCGAAAAAACCTGATATCCACCGCTATCCGTCAGAATTGGCCTGTCCCACGACATGAATCGATGCAATCCTCCGGCAGATTTCAGGATTTCCAAACCCGGCCGCAGGTAAAGGTGGTATGTATTCCCTAAAATTATTTTGGCATCTATCTCCTCCTCCAGCTCTTTTTGACTTATCCCCTTTACATTTCCCAGGGTACCTACGGGCATGAATATGGGCGTAGGTATTTCACCGTGATCGGTAACAATGGTTCCACTTCGGGCTGAAGAGTCTTTACATGTTGCGTTTAGCGTAAATCTCATTTTTGGCAATTTCGGGTCAAAGATAGTGGAAATAGTTTTCAAAACATTTGAACAGTATCTGTTTGCCCTTTGCCAAACCGAAAAACTTTAACTAAAATTGCTCATTATTTCAAAACCCATTGCCTGTGACCCTGAATCTACTCGATGTTACTGATTCTGAGTTTATTGTGCTTGCCATTTTTTCGATGGCATTCATCATTCAACTTTTCTATTTCATAGTTATCTACTCAAGGGTTGCCTTTACCAAAAAACATCCGTTCACACCCGATACGGCAGGTTGTCCTCCCATATCAGTTGTAATTTGCGCCAAAAACGAGGAGGAGAACCTATCCAATTTCCTCCCCTCTGTGCTTGAGCAGGAATATCCAGAATATGAGGTCATCGTTGTTAACGATTGCTCGGACGACGATACCGATATGCTTTTGCAACGCTTGATGCAGCAGTACAGCCACCTTCGGGCTACGAACATCACCCGCGATCCAAAATTTACTCACGGGAAAAAATTGGCTTTAACCATTGGGATTAAGGCGGCCAAGCATGACTGGTTGTTGCTCACCGATGCCGACTGTAAACCCGAATCGCCCCATTGGTTGGCTGCAATGGCTTCGAATTTTAACGACGAGCACCAGGTGGTACTGGGCTATAGCGGATATTTACGCAGGAAAGGTTTTTTAAACAGGTTTATACGCTACGACACCTTTTTTATTGCCATGCAGTATCTTGGCTTTACCCTAATGGGGAAGCCCTACATGGGGGTTGGAAGGAACATGGCCTACAGCAAAGGCCTTTTCATTAAAAACAGAGGCTTTGCTTCGCATAGCCACATCCCTTCGGGTGATGATGACCTGTTCGTTCGCGAGGTGGCCAACAAGAGGAATACAACGGTTGATTATAGGCACGAAGCCCATACCCGTTCGGTACCTTGCACCACTTATAAATGCTGGTTTACACAGAAACAAAGGCATCTGCAAACAAGTAAGTATTACAGGTTTTCCACTAAGGTATGGCTCGCTTTAGAGCCTCTTTCGCGACTTTTGTTCTGGACCTTGGCCATTGTGATGATGGCAATTGACCTTAACCCTCAAATTATAGCCGGTGTAATTTGCTTCAGACTAATTCTTATGGGCATTGTAATAAGAATATCGTTGAACCGTTTGAATGAAAAGAAAATATTTTTAATTTCACTGTTTTACGATTTGTTATCACCTTTTGTATATTTTATACTTTTGCTTGTTGTTCGTTTTACCGTAAAAAAAGTTAGATGGAAATAAATCAAAACCTTTCTGACAAAGCAAAAGCCGATCTGGTTTTGGTAGATCTGGCCATAAAAGGCGATCAGAGAGCGTATGCCGAATTGCTGGAAAGGTATCGGGATGCCATTTATTTCATGCTGCTGAAAATGGTAAACAACAAAAGCGATGCTGAGGATCTTACCATCGAAGCTTTTGGTAAAGCTTTTAAAAGCATACACCAGTACACGCCAAATTTTGCTTTCAGCACATGGCTATTCAAAATTGCCACCAACAACTGTATCGACTTCATTCGCAAGAAGAAGGGAAATTTAGTTTCCATCGATCAGGTACCTGAAGATTTGGAGGGCGGTTCATCCGCTCCGGCAAGCAACCTACAGGCAAGCACTCTTGACCCCGAGGAATTCATGATTAAGGAGCAGAGCATTAAGTTGATACAGACTTTAGTCTCCAAGTTAAAACCACGCTACCGGAATCTTATAGAGCTTAGGTATTTTAGAGAGTACTCCTATGAGGAGATTGCCGAGGAACTTTCGCTCCCTTTGGGAACGGTTAAGGCTCAGCTATTCAGGGCAAGAGAGTTGCTTTCTAATATATTGAAAAACAGTACACATAGCCCTTAAGCGAAGAGTGCCTCTTCCCGTTTCCCGTTCATATTTCATGGCACGGCATTTCACCTTGGGTTGATGGAAGTGGACACAGGAGGTAATTTAGCACTTGCCATTTTGGGTTATCTTTGTCGAATGGAAATCGAATTATTGAGAACCATAAAACTTTTTTGGCCATTTTCTTTTTGACTTTTAAAAAAAACACTACTTTTGCAAGCCTGAATGAGAATAGGCCAATCGATTTTGAAAAATTTGATAATCAGCAAATAGTAGCTTAAATAAAAGGGAATAGCGATGAAAAGGACTTTTCAACCATCCAACAGGAAGAGAAAAAATAAGCACGGGTTCCGCGAGCGTATGTCAACTGCAAATGGGCGTAGGGTATTGGCTTCGCGTAGAGCAAAAGGCAGAAAAAAACTCACCGTTTCGGATGAGCCAAGGCATAAGGTATAAAAAATCAGCACAATGATATTTTTGGTAAAAAACTGACCCAAGGTCAGTTTTTTTATTCCATCACGATCCAATGGCTCATTAATGATGGCATCAAACGGCATAGAGGTCATAGGCGAATTGCTTGGCAAGGATCGGGTTGGCGAACCCTTGAAGAGTATTGCCCACAAGGTTTTATCGGGAGACCGAATCTCCTGTGATGATGCCGTTACCCTTTTCCAAAAAGCCGATTTGAGCATGTTGGGTTTATTGGCTGGCCATGTCAATCAGCAAAAGAACGGGCCGAATGTATTCTTCAACCGCAATTTCCATATTGAGCCAACCAACGTATGCGTTTACAGCTGTTCCTTTTGTTCGTTTAAACGAAGCCCGAAGGAGGAGGGGAGTTGGGTACTTTCGCTTGACGATATTGCTGCTATTGCCAAATCCTATAAGGATAAGGACATTACCGAAGTGCATGTAACCGGTGGGGCTTATCCCGGATGGAAACTACACCATCTGGCGCAAATAATAAAAACTATTAAGGTCGAGCTCCCCGATGTGCATGTAAAGGCATTCTCTGCTGCAGAGTTAGACTACGTGTTTAGTAAAGTTGAGAAGATTAGCCCCGAGGAAGGATTGAAGCAGCTGATAAAGGATGGCTTGAATTCGATTCCCGGAGGAGGGGCCGAGATTTTCGATGCCGAAATCAGAAACGTAATTTGTGGTGAGAAACTTTCGGGAGAACGTTGGCTTGAGATTCACGAAGCTGCACACGGTTTGGGTTTAACATCCAACGCAACCATGCTTTACGGGCACATCGAGAACTACTCCCATCGTGTTGACCATTTGAACCGTTTGCGCCGGCAGCAGGATCGAACAGGAGGATTTAACTGTTTCATTCCCCTTAAGTTTAAGGCAAAGCACAATGGCCTTGCCCATATTGGGGAGGTTAACTCCATTGAGGATTTGAAAACCATAGCCGTTAGCAGGATTTTCCTCGACAATTTCAACCACATAAAGGCCTACTGGCCTATGCTGGGCAAGCAGATAGCCATGCTGGCTCTTAGCTTTGGTGCCAACGACTTGGACGGAACGATTGACGATACTACCAAAATATACAGCATGGCCGGAGCCGAGGATGCAAATCCCGGGATGACGGTGGAGGAGATCTGCAATTTGATAAGTCAGGCAGGGAAAAATCCCGTGGAGCGCGACTCCCTGTACAACACCATACGAAGTTATTAGCATTGCCAATTTTGCAACTCCGACGGGTGGGGCCCTTTCCAATTAACATCAGCAGCGCTCAACCTTTATTAACAGGTGTTAGCATCCCCCTTTTTAATGGAAATTATTTCGCTAACATACAGATCATCAAGTTAATACAGTTGTTAACAATTGTTTGTAACGTATGTGGAATCGCTGTTACTTAAAACGATGCCAAAAAGTTGCAAAAGCGTGAGAGCGTGTAGTATATTTGTTCTACCTGATGAGAGATAAAGGGTTGCTCCCGAAAGCAGGGACCGTGCAGCTATCGCTTAAGTGCGTTGCCAACCGGTCGAACCAATCGCAAGATTTGCCTGCATAGGGTGCCGAAGTCCGAATCCCAAGAGTTCGCCACAGGAGGAGGTCAGTCAATCTAAGGTCGTCTAACGTTCTAAGAATGATTGGGTCGAAAGCAGCAGGGGCAGCAAGAGTTTCGGCTCCCACGCCCAATGTTGAAACCCCTAGAATTTCCTCGGAAATAGGTAAGGGTTTGCCGGAATGCGGATTTGATACAGATTAAGCCGCAAAACGCTGAAAGATGCCAATTCTGCGAAGAAAGGGCTCAGGATGGGTTAGCAGTTTAGTATCAGAAACACGTTCCCTGTCTTTACGCAAACGACACTTCGTCCACAAAAGTTAATCCTCGGATTAACCCAATGGACAGTCTGAAAACCACACCTTAGCTGGTGCGGTTGAAAGGCAAAGGGCTACAGGAACAGGTTTCATAACCTGAGAATGCAGCCGGCTGTAATAACTGTAATCGGGCACAAACGGATACGTAAGTTTCCAGGCGTGAAAGGGAATCATTCTCAATGGATGGTTCCCTTACTGTTTTTATATCACCCCATTTTTTCATTTAGGCATGATAAATATTTTTGTTTTTCCTATTTTTAGCAAAAAATACTATGGGAGCATTCCATGCATACGATATACGTGGCGTATATAATAAGGATTTCGACAAGTTCGATGCGTATAAGATAGGGTATCACCTGGTTGAGTTACTCCATACCGACAGAATTTTAGTGGGGAGAGATGTAAGAACTTCATCGCCTGAAATATTTGAATACCTGTGTAACGGTATTAACGATGCGGGTGCCGATGTTTACAACATCGGATTGGCTACCACGCCAATGGTGTATTACTCCACAGCACGATACGATTTTAAGGCCTCAGTGCAGATTACGGCATCGCACAATGCAAAGGAGTATAATGGCATGAAAATCTCCAGAGCGAACGCTCTACCCGTAGGGTACGACACGGGTCTTAAGGAAATAGAGGAAAAAATAAGAAGCGGAGCACCTACCCCTTGCACACAGCAAAGAGGAAAAATTATTCCCTTTGATGCGCAAGATGAATACATTGCTTTCCTTAAACAATATGTTGGCGATTTTAGCCAATTGAAGATTGGCATCGATTGTTCCAACGGCATGGCAGCCCTGTTGGTTAAGCAACTGCTGGGTAATCACCCTATCTATATTTACGATGAGCTGGACGGAACTTTTCCAAACCATGAGGCCAATCCCTTGATCGCTAAAAACATTGTTGATCTTCAAAACCTTGTGAAGAAGGAAGCATGCGATTTGGGCATAATCTTCGATGGCGATGCCGACCGCGTGATGTTTGTTGACGAGAATGCACGTTTCATATCACCCGATTTGATGATCGCTCTTCTTGGACACTATTTTCTCGAGGAAAAGGGGCAAAAGGGCCTTGTGCTGCAGGATATCAGGACCTCAAAGGCTGTGGGAGAATACCTGAAACCCCTTGGTGGACAGATGCATACCTGGCGTGTTGGAAGGGCATTTGCAGCCATGAAATTGAGAGAAATTGATGGCATTTACGGTGGCGAACTGGCTGGGCACTACTACTTTAAGGACTTTTTCTATTCCGATTCAGGCCTAATGGCCTGTCTGATTATCCTGAATGTTATTGCCCGTTTTAAAAAGCAAGGTTTCACGCTATCGCAGCTAATAGCACGCATTGAAACTTACGCCAATTCGGGCGAGATTAACTTCCGCATTGAGCGAAAGAAGGAGGCCATGGATGCCGTCAGGAATTTCTTCACATCCCTGGAAAAGCCGTCTGCATCGTACGATTTTGACGGATATCGTGTTGAGTTTCCCGATTGGTGGTTCAACATTCGCCCATCCAATACTGAACCCTTTCTGAGGTTTTTAGCCGAAGCTAAAACTCAACAAATTCTTGATGGTAAACTATTGGAGGTAAGGAGAATATTGGATAAGTTTGTTTAATATCCAATGTTCCAAACTATTTTGCTTTCCTTGCCAATTGCTTGTAGGCCTTGGTTTTGGCTATGGCACTGTACAACTCCTTGTCGTCGGTAATCTGGTTCACCACCGACCGGTTAATTTCCTTTATTGGCATCTCAATCAGAACGTACACCGAGATTCTACCGTTATCTTCAAATACTGCCCTCTCCTTAATATTAGTATTCTCCAGAGTGGCCTGAACCTTCTTCCTGACGGTTTGTACCTTTTCGATAAGCACCACGTTGTTCTTAACCACCGAGTCGATTTGAGAGGTTATTGTAATCACTGCCGGTTGGACTTTCTCGGCCAAATTAACGTTGGCATCCATAATGGCTTTCCGCTCGGCAATATCACGGTTCGTTGAGGTACCAAACCCAACACCGTAAATGTTTTCTTTCGACGTCGGAGGGTTTTTAACCCATTCGGGGGGATTGTTCACCCCGTTTTGGCATTGAGCCACGAAAGGAATAACGAAGAAAATGCCAATAAATACCCTTTTCATACTATTCGTATTATGATTACGAATAGCTATCAATCATTATTCGTGCCATAAAAAGATTGGCTTGAGAAAAAAAAATAGGGTACAGAAAAACGGGAACATTCAGAGCCCGAGCATACATTTAGCATACGAATAACAGGGCTTTGATAAGCCAACGTGAAACAAAACTATGCTTTGGTGTATTCGGCAACTGCTACCTCTATCCCTTTCTCATTGCAAATTCCCTGTACCTTTGATTTAATATCCTTTACTTTGGCGTAGGGCAGCCAACCAATTTGAATGGTTTTTTTCTTTCCGGTTCTCTTGGTAAAGGTAATGTATGTTGGGCCTAATTTGACTTTCGATAGGGTTTGCCAGATAATTTTCTCGGGCACCTTTTTAAAGAAACCGAATTGGTACTCTAAGGCATGGTCGTCGCCATTGATAAATGTTTTGGTTTTATAGCCTACATAGGCGAAATAGATGAAAAGCAGGATGTAAACAACTATGGGGAGGAAAATCCAAAGGCTGGTTCCTTCTTTTTTATGGAGCAGCAGGAAGGAGATAACAGAAATAACGATAAAAATAATCCCCAGGGTCAGGAGGTAACGTTTATACCGTCCCCCTCTCTCTTCCATTTGGTTTAAATTGATTGAAAAGGGTTCCATGTTTGGTTTGTTAAAGTTTAGTTGTTTCAA
>JAKQEF010000148.1 GCA_029558675.1 Bacteroidota bacterium
TCCTGAAAAATCGGGATTACCGGGCTCACGCACTTTTGCGTGTGCGGAAAGGGAATAGTATTGGTCTTACAGGGATTGGGAGTTGCGGGGTGCGGAGTTGGCCGTTGCTCATTGCTCATTGCTCATTGCCTTTTGTTGAAAAAGCGCCTTAGTGCGGTAAATTTACCCCTTTTTTCAATGATTACATTGATTATTAGCCATTTACAACCGCACTAATTTGAAAGGGGACAAGTCAGGACATACGCCGTTGAGTGCGTATGTGCTTTATCTTTCTACGAAGAATTCCGACCCTTCGCTCCATTTCGGAAAGTAAGTGGAGTTGGCCAGATTGTAACCCAAACGGAAGAACAGCTTAGTATCGTCAACAAGTCCTTGCAGGTTGTGCCTGTCGGGATAATACTCATCGCAGGGCTTGTGATATGTGGTTTTCCAATACTCATCAACAACCTGTAAGGTCTTCTCTCGACCCAGTTCCACCTGATGGCTATACCCTTTGGCGAAGAGCGATGGAATGCCTGCCTTTAGGAAAGGCAGTTGGTCGGATCGGTAGAACATGCCATTCTCGGGATTGGGGTCGTTGCAGATGTAACGGCCCTGCTTAGACGCTTCAATTTCCAGCAAGCTGTCCAGCTCGGAGTGTCCCATTCCCGTAATGGTGACATCGTTGAACGACCCAAGGAACATGATGACATCGCTATTGAAGCAGGCGGCAATCTTTTCGTGTGCGAAGGTGGGGTTATCAACGTAGTATTGCGAACCCAACAGGTTCGACTCCTCGCAGGTGGGCGTGAGGAAAAGTACGGATCGGTGGGGTGGCTGTTTCAACGACTTGAACGCTTTAGCGATGGAGAGCATCCATGCCACGGCAGCTGCATTGTCCGATGCCCCGTTGTAAATCGAATCCCCATCAACAGGCACTCCAATGCCCAGGTGGTCCCAGTGGGCAGTGTACACAATGGCCTCGTCGGGCCTTTCACTCCCGGCAATGAATCCGCCCACGTTATACGAAACCGATCTTTCCCAGCTGTTCTCAATGCTAAGATTTAGCTTTGCTTTCATGGGGATTGCCTTAAAACCAGGTGTTGAAGCCTTTACTTTCATATCTTCGTAATCCATGTTGCACATTGCAAACAGATCCTTGGCAGCCTGTAGGGTCAACCAGCCATTGATCAGGCAATGCCTGTCTTTCAACTGATCACCGTCGAGGTAGAAACTTTTTTGGCCCACCTTCCTGTTCACAATGGCCCAAGGATACCCGGCAGCCTTATCCTCGTGTACAATGAAACAACCCTTAGCACCCATCCGCTCAGCCTGTTCAAACTTATACGTCCAACGGCCGTAATAAGTCATGGCCAATCCGTTGAAAAGCGATCCGTTTCCCGAATGAAAGCCGGGGTCATTGACAAGCACTACAATGATTTTTCCCTTAACATCAGCTTCGCTGAAATCGTTCCATGTCCATTCGGGGGCATCGATACCGTAACCGGCAAAAACCAATTCGCAGCCATTTACCTTAACGCTCTCGGTAAGCGAAGGAGTCCATGCGGTGAAATCGTCGCTGCATTTCAATGCCAAATTTCCGGATGGCGTGCTAATCTTCATTCTATCCGAGGAGTTGCTGACAATGCCAACCAGCGGCACGGGCTGAAGGTAATTGCCGTTAAAAGCGGGTGTGAGGCCAATGGCCTGCATCCTCGAAGTTAAATAGGCTAAGGTCCTTTTTTCGCCCATGGTTAATGGAGCCCTCCCCTCCAGGCTGTCGGCCGAAAGCACCTGGATATCCTGTTCAATATCGCTGTAACTGATGGTGTACTCTGCCTGAGTGCAATCGTCGGAAAAATTGCATGAGAGCAGGATCAAAGCTAATGCTGCGGTAAAGTATTTCATAATATTTATGGTAAATTTAACGGATTAAAATTTTTACAAATTTATTTTTTTTCTGATGAAGATTCTCAAAATCGCATTTTCTTTGATTTTTCCTAAAAAGAGAGTAAGTTTAACCGATTATTTATACAACTTTTCATACCTGTTCAAATCATGAAGATAAGGTTAAAAATCAGGCAGAAGATATTCCTGTTGGTCCTTACGGCATCGGCCATTCTATATGTAGTGGCAATCAGCTATATCCTTTCAATTTCTCGCAGAACAATGCTTGATGATGCATTGCAAATTGCACAGCTAACGGCTAAAAACTATGCAAAGGAGATAGAAAAGGATTTTGAGCGCGATTTAACCCTGACCAGAACCTTATCACAGGCGTTTTCAATTTATCAGACTATGCCTACGCCCTTGTGGCAGGATCTTTTCTTAAAAATGTATTACCCCGTTTTAGAAGGCAATAATCATGTTTACTCCATATGGGATAGTTGGGAATATTACGGATTCGTGCCGAACTATAAGAAGGATTATGGTAGATGGAGTATGACCCTTTGGCGTGAGGGAACACAAATTTTAAGTGTAACGGAAGAACGTAGTATCGATGGTGACCCTGATAAATATGGAGGTTTCAAGAGGAATAATCATGATGACCTTTGGGAACCCTATTTTGATGAAGGGCTTACAGGTAAGAGTGAAAGAGTTTTGATGACCACCATCGCTTCGCCCATTCAGGTTAATGATAAATATATGGGGCTCGTTGGCTTAGATGTAAGCCTTGAAGCACTTCAGGAAACTGTTTCGAGGATAGAGCCTGTGCCCGGGAGTTTTGCCCTTCTCGTTTCGGCCAAGTCAATAGTCGTAGCACATCACAATGCTGATTTTATAAACGTACCCCTTAAAGATATTTACCCCGAAGATTTTGAAAATGAAAATTTAGGTCAAATCGTTGCAGAGGGTATCGATCACTGTTACTACAGGTACGACGAGTTTGGCAAACCGTACTACATGTGTTTCGTCCCCGTTAAACCGAGTAGTTCATTGGCAGTTTGGTCGCTCGGACTGAGCATACCGTTGGATGTGGTAACCTCTAGAGCCGACGATAGCCGAAACATCTCGCTAATAATAGGAATCTCAGCACTTTTTTTCCTAATGATTATTCTCTTTTTCATTGCCAACGGTTTGACACGCCCCATAGTAAAAATTACAAACTCTCTTACAAAACTGGGGCAGGGTGAAATTTCGGATGATTTACAGCTCAATCTGCAAAGTGGCGATGAGATGGAATTGATGGCTAATGCTTTGAATAAATCCATTCAGGGTTTGAATAAAAAGTCATCGTTTGCCATGGATATTGAGAGTGGTCGCCTTGAAAGCGATCTTGAACTCCTTAGCGAGGGTGATGTGCTTGGCAAGTCGTTGGTTGACATGCGCAACAGCCTTAAAAAGGCAAAAGACGATGAAGAGCAAAGGGCAATTGAAGACCGTAAGCGGACCTGGGCCAACGAAGGATTTGCCCATTTCGCCAACATTTTAAGGAACAACAGCAAAGATTTGCAGCAGCTCAGCGATGAGGTACTTAAAAACCTTGTTAAATACGTCGAAGGGAATCAGGGAGCCATTTTTTTAATCAACGAGGAAGACAAAAACAACGTTTACCTTGAACTGATTTCAGCCTACGCATGGGATAGGAAAAAGCACCTTGAGATGAGGGTACTGCTTGGTGAAGGGCTGGTGGGTGCTTGTGCGCTGGAGAAGGAAACAATAATCCTTACCGAGATACCCGAGGAATACATTAGCATTTCATCCGGTCTGGGCGAGGCCAATCCTAACTGTATTTTATTGGTCCCTTTAAAACAGGACGATAAAGTGGTGGGAGTATTTGAGGTGGCCTCATTTAAAGTGTTCGAACAGTATGAAATTGAATTCATTGAGAAGGTGGCCGAGAGCATAGCTGCTACCGTCATAACCGTTAAAATTAACGAAAAGACAAGGTATCTGCTGGAGCAGTCGCAACAGCAGGCCGAGGAGATGCAGGCTCAGGAAGAGGAAATGCGCCAGAACATGGAAGAGTTGATGGCCACACAGGAAGAAATGGCTCGCAAGGAGAAGGAAATGGGGTGGACCATGGATGCATTGGGTTCGTTTGCCATGCATCTCGAGTACGATTTCAAGGGAATAATCCTTTATGCCAACCAGAGAACTTTAGATGTTACCGGTTATATCAAGGAGGAATTGATTGGCAAACACCACAGTTCCCTACTCGATAATGAGAGTGCCTCGAGTTCAGAAGCTTATCGTAAGTTTTGGGAGGATATGGAAAACAGGTTGGCCTATCAGGGGCTAGTTAAGTGGATTGATCATCGAAATAATATAATTACAACAAAAGTACTGCGGTATCCCATATTCGATGAGAATGGCAATCCGCTTAAGGTGGTTGAACTTGCCGTTGTGGTGGACGATCTGATAAAAGAACAGTAAGACCAAACTAAATATCCAGCAGCAATCTGTCGGGGTTCACACCGCCTGTTAGCATTTGTTCGGGATTTTCGAGCATTTGCTTTACCCTTACCAGAAAACCCACTGAGTCTTTCCCGTCAATAATTCTGTGGTCATAACTGAGAGCGATGTACATAACGGGTCGTATTTCCACCCTGCCATCAATGGCCACAGGCCGATCAACGATATTGTGCATACCCAAAATTGCCGCTTGGGGCGGGTTTAGAATGGGGGTGGAGAGCATAGACCCAAAGATGCCGCCATTGGTTATGGTGAATGTTCCGCCTTCCAAATCGCTTAATCCAATTCTGCCCTGTCTTCCCTTCTCCGAGAGGCGTACTATTTCACTTTCAATCTCTGCCATGGTAAGTTTTTCGGCATTGCGAATAATGGGAACCATCAAACCCTTGGGGGTTTGCACGGCTATTCCGATGTCGTAATAATTGGGCGAGACTATTTCGTCGCCCTCAATCCTCGAATTGACCACAGGATGCTGTTTCAGTGCTTCCACAACGGCCCTTGTGAAAAACGACATGTAGCCCAGCTTAACCCCATGCTTCTGCTGAAATACTTCCTGATAGGTTTTACGAATTTGGATAATACGGCTCATATCCACCTCGTTGAAGGTGGTGAGCATGGCAGTTTCGTTTTTCACGGCCACAAGCCTTTGGCTCAATTTCTTGCGAAGCTGACTCATGGGTATCCGTTCTTCAGTTCGCGCTGTTTGAACTTCATTGGTCTCTGTTGTGGTGCTGCCCGAAGTGGAAAGGAGTACCTCCCTTGTGGTGATTTTGCGCAAACCCGAGATTACATCTTCAATGCTCAAACCCTTTTCATCCATCAGCTTTTTGGGCAGGGGAGTTGCCTTAACCTTTGACGATTCTGTTTTTGAGGGCTCCGTTTCAACCTTCTTGGTATCAGGTGTTTTAACATCGTCTGTTTTGTAGACGGCCTCATCCTTTTTGTTACCAGCTGCAATCTGCAAACCCTCGGGCATCGCGGCTTCAGTATCGATGGTACATGCCACTTGCCCCACTTTCGCAGCTCCTTCCTTGATTTTAATGCTAATCAACCCGCTTTGGCTGGCCGTGATGGGTAGTGTGGCTTTCTCCGACTCCACCTCGGCTACCTCTTGATCTTTTTCAACCCAGCTGTTGTCTTTCACAAGCCATCGGGCTATTTCCACTTCAGTGATGGACTCTCCGGGACTAGGTATCACTATTTCAATAATCATGTTAATCTGTGGTTAGTTATGTTTTTAGGTTCTATTAAATCAACTCGTGCTGTGCTTTTCTTTCCTTGCGGTAGCTGCCCACTTTGCATTGCAACCCGCAATACTTGTTCTTCAATTCACAATCGCAGAGGCGGAATACCTTTCCAAGGATCTCCTGCTGCTCCTGCAGATGCAGTTTGCTTAATCCCACTGCCGGGCTCCCGCTGGGTAATCGCGATACCAGTTCCAGTGGTACATCGGTAATATGGCTTCGGATAAAATTCCATGCTCCCATATTCTGTGGCTCTTCCTGCACCCAAAGCCATTGAATGGCGTTGGAGTATTTCGATATAATCTCGTGCACCTGTTTGTCGGGAAACGGGTAAAGCTGCTCAATGCGGACCAGTGCAATATCGCGTGCCTCGTATTTCTCTTTCAATTCCAGCAGATCGTAGTAAATCTTTCCGCTGCAGAAAACAACCCTTAAAACTTTGTCGCTGTCGTTGTTGTCATCGTCAATTACCTCTTTGAAGTGCCCACGGGCAAGTTCGTCAATGGCTGAGATGCACGTTGGGTGTCTTAGAAGGCTTTTAGGCGTAAATACTATTAGAGGGGTTCGGAAATCCCTTTTTACCTGCCTTCGCAGAGCGTGAAAAAAGTTGGCCGGCGTTGTGATATAGGTAATCTGCATGTTCAGCCTGGCGGATAACGTTAGGAAGCGTTCAATTCTGGCACTGGAATGTTCCGGACCCTGTCCCTCGTAACCATGTGGTAGCAGCAGCGTTAACCCCGATATCAAACCCCATTTATCCTCCGCAGCGCTGATGTACTGGTCAACAATGATTTGTGCACCGTTCAAGAAATCGCCAAATTGCGCTTCCCATATAGTAAGCACATTGGGTTGCCCAAGCGAATAGCCGTATTCAAAACCCAAAACTCCATACTCCGAAAGGGGACTGTTGAATACATGGAATGGCGCCTGATTGTCTGAGATATGATCGAGCGGATAGTATTTTTCTTCCGATTTTTCAATGGAGTAAACCGCATGGCGGTGCGAGAATGTCCCCCTTTCGGAGTCCTGACCGCTTAACCGAACCGGATACCCTTCGTCAACCAGTGTTCCGTAGGCCAATAGCTCGGCCATGGCCCAATCAACACGACCCGATTGCACCATCGTCTGGCGATCCCTGATAAGCTTTTCAAGCTTACGGAAAAGTTTGAAATTTGAGGGGATGAGGTTGATTCTCCCGGCAATCCGTTCCAGCGATTTGATGTCAACACCTGTTTGTGCTGGTTGTTGGAAATCCTCGGTAGAGGAAAACCTGATGCCCTTCCATTCGTTTTCCAGAAAACGCTGTATTTTGATTTTTTTGAGCGATTGGGCTATCTCTAATTTCTGATCCAACAAACTATCGAAATCGGCAATGGCCTGCTTTACCTCCGTTTCGTTGAGTACGCCTTGCCTAATGAGCCGCTGCGAGTAAATATCACGAACATTGGGATGCTTTTCGATGATATCGTAGAGCAGGGGTTGTGTAAACCTGGGCTCATCGCCCTCGTTGTGCCCATGACGTCTATAGCATTTCAAATCGATAAATACATCGGTGTGGAACTTCTGCCTGTACTCAAGGGCAAGGCTAATAGTATGTACCAATGCTTCGGGTTCGTCGCCATTGACATGGAAAATGGGTGCTTTGATTACCTTGGCTATATCGGTGCAGTAAGTACTGCTACGGGCATCGCGGTAATTGGTTGTGAAACCAACCTGGTTGTTTATCACTATATGGATAGTGCCACCCGTCTTGTAACCTCTGAGCTGCGACATCTGAATGCTTTCGTAAACAACTCCTTGCGAGGCAACGGCGGCATCGCCATGTATTACAATGGGAGCCAATTTGCCGTAATCGTTACCATACACTTGGTCAATTCTCGACCTCGACAATCCAAGAACTACGGGTGTAACGGTTTCGAGATGTGAGGGATTTGGTACCAGATTAAGATAGACACTTTTCCCGGTATCGGTTTTTATGGTATTGCTATATCCCAAATGATACTTAACATCGCCCAAAGCCACGTCCTCATCATACTGTTCTCCGTAAAATTCGTTGAAGATATTCTCGTATGGCTTTTGCATGATGTTCGTTAGCACATTAAGCCTTCCCCTGTGCGCCATGCCGATAATAAATTCGTTAATGCCCAGTTCGGCACCTTTTTCTACCACTGCGTCCAGTGCAGGGATCAACGATTCGGCACCCTCAAGCGAAAACCTTTTCTGACCCACAAACTTTTTATGGATAAACTGTTCGAATCCCACAGCCAGTTTCAGATGGTATAGTATATGTTTTTTCTGTTCCTTCGAAAACTCCGTTTGGTTTTGCGATTCTTCAATTTTTTGTTTCAACCATGCCACCACCTCGGTATCCCTAATGTACATGTACTCAACGCCAACCGATTTGCAATACGTATTTTGCAGGTGGATGACTATGTCCGAAAGTTTTGCAGGACCGATTCCCAACTCCTTTCCTGCCTGAAAAATAGTGTTCAAATCCGATGAGGATAACCCAAAATTTTCAAGATCAAGGGTTGGCCTATGCTCTTGTCTGGCACGCACAGGGTTCGTTTTAGTAAAAAGATGACCCCGTTTACGGTATGCATCAATCAGGTTGAGAACTTTTACTTCGGCATCGAAAAGTTCTCCGTGCCCATTGGCATAATTCTGGCGGGCCAAATCAAATCCTTTGAAGAATAACCGCCAGCTTTCTTCGACCGATTCAGGATTCGACAGGTAATCCCTATACATGCCATCCAGCGCCTGGGGGTCGATGTTGCCTAGAAATGGATCAATTTTCATTCTTAATAATCGCTTTAATTGAGGGTGTAAGCAAAGTTATCAGAAATTATCGGAAATTATACAGTTTAGTTTTTAAGTGTATATTTGAACTAACAGTTCATGCCACAAAATGTTGCAATGGCTGAATATTTCAGTCGTTCAGTTTGTTTTTCACAATCATTTTTAACACGTTTTGCATTATGACTTCCATTGATAGGATTGAACAGGAATTAAATGAGTTGGGAAATTCCGAGAAGGCAAAAGCAATGGCAAAATTTTTTCAGGTTTTCCCCAGCGGTTATGGCGAGGGCGATTCCTTCATAGGCGTTACAGTACCTAACCAAAGGTTGATTGCCAAAAAATACTATCGTGAAATTTCTTTAGATGATATAGAAAAACTCTTATCTACCGGAATCCATGAGTACAGGTTGACAGCCCTTTTTATGCTGGTACTTAGATTTGATAAAGCCAAAGATGAAAATCAGCGCGAAGGTATAGTGGCTCTATACCTGAAGAATATCAAATGGGTGAATAATTGGGATTTGGTCGATTCCTCTGCCCATTTAATCCTCGGCCCACATTTATATACACGGAGTAGGGATATGTTGTACGAAATGGCAAAATCGCCAAATATGTGGGTTCAGCGAATAGCCATTATAGCAACGCTGCATTTCATAAGAAAAGGCCAATTCGGCGACGCATTGGGGATTGCGGAGTTGTTGCTGCACCACGAACACGATTTGATTCACAAGGCCGCGGGCTGGATGTTACGCGAAGTGGGCAATAGGGATTACCATGCCGAATATGTTTTTTTGAAAAAGCACTACAAGCACATGCCCCGCACCATGTTGCGGTATGCCATTGAGAGGTTTCCCGAACCGATTAGACAGGATTTTCTGAAA